>JAYVYA010000344.1:0-19995 GCA_043784745.1 Hyphomicrobiales bacterium | reverse complement strand
GGGCGCTAAACGAAAGGGCTGCAACTTTCCGGCTGCGCCTCTCCTGCTGGCTCCCGGCCCTCACCCTGCCCTCTCCCGAGAGGGAGAGGGTTCATGCGCCAAACCCTCACCCCATCCGTGCAGTCACAATCGAATCCGGATCGCGCACCGGCTCGCCGCGCTTGAGTTTATCGACAAACTCCATGCCGGAGGTCACTTCGCCCCACACCGTATACTGGCCGTTGAGAAACGCTGACGGGCCGAAACAGATAAAAAACTGCGAATTGGCCGAGTCCGGGCTTTGGGCGCGGGCCATGGAGCAGGTGCCGCGCACATGCGGCTCGCGGTTGAATTCGGCCTTGATGTTGGGATATTTCGAGCCGCCGGAGCCGCTGCCATGCGGGCAGCCAGTCTGCGCCATAAAACCGTCAATCACGCGGTGGAAGACGATGCCGTCATAAAATTTTTCGCCGACCAGCTGCTTGATATGGGCGACATGGGCTGGGGCCAGATCGGGCCGCATCTTGATGGTGACGGTGCCTTTGGTGGTTTCCAGGATCAAAGTGTTGGAATCGGTCATGCCGGGGTTTCTTTCTGCTTTTGGGGTTGGGATACGAAACGGATCGCAAACATCCGCCCGGCAATAGCCGAGCCGAGCGCCGCCGTAAATGGCAGCGGCGCACAGGCGGCAATGGCATCGCGCACGGACTTGACAATATCCGCCCGCGCCGCACTGCCTCCGGGGGCGGTGGCATAGGTAATCATGGGCTCGCCCAGCACCGACCCATCGGCCCTGAAACTCATGCGGACGGTCACCGAGATATTTGTGCCGGCCTGCGAGCCCGGCGGGCTCCAGCACCGGGCGATACGCGCCCCAACTTCGTCGGGGTGGTTTATGCGCGCACTGTCAGAGGGTGTTGCGGGAAGGTTTTGCACGATGACAAAGCCTTCCGGCAACCGCAGCGGCGGCTGCGGGTGCAACAGTTCCGGATAGGGCAAGGGAATGCCCCGATCCCGGAGCTCCGCCCCGGCACTGCCGGACAACAGCACCAGTGCGGCAAGGGCGTGTCCGGGGCGCATCCGCAAAGCCTAATTGCCGAGGGACATTTTGACGATTTTATCAGGGTTTTTCACCTCGCCATTATTGGCCTGCGTCCCCGCCTTGATCTTGTCCACCACTTCCATACCCGACGTCACCTCGCCAAACACGGTGTATTTTCCGTTAAGGAAGCTGGAATCGCCGAGGCAAATGAAAAACTGCGAATTAGCCGAGTTGGGCTCATTCGAGCGGGCCATCCCCAAGGTGCCGCGCTTGAACGGGGTGCCGGTGAATTCAGCTGGCAGGTTGGGCAACTTGGAGCCGCCGGTGCCCGTGCCGGTTGGGTCGCCCGTCTGGGCCATGAAACCGGGGATAACGCGGTGGAAGACGATGCCGTTATAAAACCCTTCTTTCACCAGCGCCTTGATCTGCGCCACATGTTTGGGTGCCAGGTCGGGGCGCAGCTTGATGGTGATGCGGCCATCCTTGGTGTCAACAAACATGACATCATCGCCAGCGGCAATGGCCGGGCTTGCGGCGAGGGCCATGGCGGGAAGGGCGGCAAGCAGGGAGCGGCGGTCAAGTTGCATAAAATTTCCTCTTCAAGACTTCAGGTTTTCGGGGTTGCGAATTTCTGCGCCAGTGCCTGGGCGACGGGTTCGGGCACAAACGGCGAGACATCGCCGCCCATGCCTGCGATCTGGCGCACCAATGTTGCGGTAATATGGCCGACGGCACCGGAAGCGGGCACAAAAATCGTGTGGATGCCGGGGGCCATCACCCGGTTCATCCCGGCCATTTCCATTTCATAGTCGAGGTCCGAGCCATTGCGCAGTCCGCGCACGAACAGGGTGGCACGAGCAGAGCGCGCCGCCTCAATCGCCAGGCCGGCAAAAATCTGCACGGTGAGCTTGCAGCCGCGCTGCTTTGCCAGCCCGGCGCAGGCCGCCTCCACCAGTTTTGCTCTTTCTTCGGGGAAAAATAGCGCCGTCTTGGAAGGGTGGGCACCAATGGCAACGATCAAATGGTCACATATGGCAAAGGCATTGCCGATGACATCGTAATGGCCATTGGTCAGCGGGTCGAACGAGCCGGTGTAAAGGGCGGTACGGATCATGAACAATCACTCCCCGTCATCCTCGCCCCCGACATCGCTGATCCGCTCCACGGCCACTACATGCTCGTCCTCAGCGGTATTGAACACAATCACGCCCTGGGTCGGGCGCGAGGCGATGCGGATACCGTCTACCGGGCAGCGGATCAGCTGGCCACCATCGGTCACCAGCATGATTTCATTGCCATGTTCCACCGGCAGCGAGGCAATCAGCCTGCCATTGCGCTGGTTGACCACCATGGCGACGATGCCTTTGCCACCGCGCCCGGTGACGCGGTATTCATAGGCCGACGAGCGCTTGCCATAGCCGTTGACCGATACGGTCAGGATCACCTGCTCCGCGCCCTGCATCTGGGCAAAACGCTCGGGGGAGAGGCTGGCGAGCGCATTTTCCTCGCCGCTGTCCTCCAAATTCTCCTCCGCCGCCGTTTCGGCCTCGGCTTCGCCCGCCATGGCGCGGCGCATTTTGAGATAGGCGGTGCGCTCGGCCGATTCGGCCTCGAACTGGCGCAGGATCGCCAGCGAAATCACATGATCGCCTTCGCCAAGGTTGATGCCGCGCACACCCATGGAATCGCGGCCCTTGAACACGCGCACATCGGGCACGCCAAAGCGGATGCACTGGCCTTTGGCCGAGGTCAGCAGCACATCGTCATGCTCGTTGCACAATTGCACGTCGACAATGCCTTCGCCTTCATCCAGCTTCATGGCAATCTTGCCGGCGCGGTTGACCTGGCTGAAATCCGACAGCTTGTTGCGCCGCACGGTGCCGCGCGTCGTGGCAAACATCACATCGAGATTTTCCCACGCCGCCTCGTCTTCCGGCAGGGGCATGATGGTGGTGATGCGCTCGCCTTGCTCCAGGGGCAAAATGTTGATCAGCGCCTTGCCCAGGGCCTGCGGTGCGGCCAGCGGCAGACGCCAGACCTTCAGCTTGTAGGCCTGGCCTTTTGAGGAGAAAAACAGCACGGGCTGATGGGTATTGGCGACAAACAGGCGGGCAACAAAATCCTCGCCGCGCGTGTTCATCCCTGCCCTGCCCTTGCCGCCGCGCCGCTGGGCCCGGTAGGTCGACAGCGGCACGCGCTTGACATAGCCGCCATGCGAAACGGTGACGACCATGTCCTCGCGCTGGATCAGGTCCTCATCCTCAAAATCGGCTTCGCTTTCGAGGATATCGGTGCGGCGCGGCGTGGCATGGGCGGTGCGCACCGCCAGCAGCTCATCCTTGATGATCCCGTAGAGCTTTTCGCGCGAGCGCAGGATTTCAAGATATTCGGCGATTTCCAGCGCCAGTTTGTTGAGTTGCTCGGCAATTTCTTCGCGGCCCAATGCCGTCAGGCGGGCAAGGCGCAGTTCGAGAATGGCGCGGGCCTGCACTTCGGACAGGCGGCACATGCCATCCTCGCTCAGGAGATGGCGCGGATCGGCAATCAGCAGCACCAGCGGGGCCATGTCCTTGGCCGGCCACGAGCGGGCCATCAGGGCTTCACGCGCCGTTGCCGTGTCGGGCGAGGTGCGGATCAGGCGGATCACCTCGTCAATATTGGCCACCGCAATGGCAAGGCCGACCTGAATGTGCGCACCATCGCGCGCCTTGTTCAGCTTGAATTTGGTGCGGCGGGTGACAACCTCCTCGCGGAAATCGATGAAGGCGGTGAGAAAATCCTTCAGATTGAGCATGACCGGGCGGCCACCGTTCAGCGCAATCATGTTGCAGCCAAACGACGTCTGCAATTGAGTGTAGCGCCAGAGCTGGTTCAACACCACCTCGGCCAGGGCATCGCGCTTGATCTCGATGACAATGCGCATGCCGTCGCGGTCGGATTCGTCGCGCACCGCCGAAATGCCCTCGATTTTCTTCTCGCGGTGCAATTCGCCCAGCTTTTCCAGCAGGGTGCCCTTGTTTACCTGATACGGAATCTCGGTGATGATGATGGCTTCGGAATCTTTTTTCTTGCCCGACTCGACCTCGGCTTTGGCGCGCATCAGCACCGAGCCGCGCCCGGTAAGATAAGCCTGGCGGATGCCGCTGCGGCCGAGAATAGCCGCGCCTGTCGGGAAATCGGGACCGGGAATGAATTCCATCAATTCCTCGATGGTCATTTCCGGCCGGGCGATCAGCGCGAAAATCGCATCGATGACTTCGCCCAGATTGTGCGGGGGAATGTTGGTGGCCATGCCCACCGCAATGCCGCCACCGCCATTGACCAAAAGGTTCGGCAGGCGGGCGGGCAGCACCACCGGCTCACGCTCCTTGCCGTCATAATTGTCCTGGAAATCGACGGTGTCGGAATCAATATCCTGCACCAGTTCCATTGCGGCTTTTGACATGCGCGATTCGGTGTAGCGCATCGCCGCTGGGGGATCGCCATCGACCGAACCAAAATTGCCCTGCCCGTCAATCAGCGGCACCCTGAGCGAGAAGGTCTGCGCCATGCGCACCAGGGCATCGTAAATCGCCAGATCGCCGTGCGGATGGTATTTACCCATGACGTCACCGACGATGCGCGCCGACTTAACGTGAGACTTGTCAGGGGTATGGTTGTTTTCGTTCATCGAAAACAATATGCGCCGGTGCACGGGCTTGAGGCCGTCGCGCACATCGGGCAGCGCCCGGCTGACGATGACGCTCATGGCGTAATCGAGATAGCTCTTGCGCATTTCATCGGCAATGGAAACGGGGCGAATGTCGCCACCGGGACCGGCAGGTGGTTTCTCGTCGTTATCGGCCAAAGCGCGGTGATTCCCCTGTTTGTTTCAGGCATTGGGGATAGCCGGTTTTGCAGGGGAATGCCAGTTTTGTGACGGGAGGATTCTATTCCGCCGCCTTCGCCCTTGCCTGCGTCTGCACCGCCAATTGCGCCAGCCGGTCTTGTGATGTCACGGAGCGGCGGATCTGGTCGCGCATGATCGCCAGCGCAATATCCGGGAATTCGGCGATGAGGCTGAGCAGCACGTCGCCACGAATACGCAGCGCCACCACCTCGGTCACGGCCCGCAAGGTGGCCGAGCGCGGTGCCTGTGTGACGATGCCGAGTTCGCCGACGATGGAATTCTTGCCGATCCGGTTGAGCGCCACCCGCCCTTCCGCCGATTCCCACTGTGCCTCGACCACGCCCTCAATGATGACATAGGCGGAATCTGAAGGGTCGCCGTGCTTGACCAGCACGCTGTCCCTGGGGAACAGCAGCCGCTGGCTGGTAAATACCAGCAGCTTGAGGCGGGCCGTATCGACCCCGGCAAACAGCGGAAGCCCGCGCACCACCGACACATCATTGCCGGGCCGGGCCGCCTCCGCCTCCGCCTCCGCCAGATCGGGTCCGGTGCCGGGCTGGAACGCGGCGGCATCGCTCTTGACGCGGCCATCGCGGAAGACAATTGTTTGGTCAAACGTTTTGGCCGTTTCTGTGTCCTTGGTGACATAAATCAGCGTCCTGCCGGCCATCATCGCCCTCAGGCGCGCCAGCAGGGCACCCTGGTCTTCGCCGCTGGAGACCGGCAGGGCATTGTTGAGGATCAGCATTTCCGGCTGCTTGATCAAACAGCGGGCCAGACCCAGCGCCATCTTCTGCGCCGGAAACAGGTTGCGTCCGGCATGGCCAACCTGGAATTCCAGCCCAAGGCGATAGACCTCCGCCTCCAGCCCGGCGTGGGCAATGGTCTGGCGCAACAGGCCAACGACGCGGGCCTCAGCCCCCGGCACCTCAAAGGCAATGCGGCCAAACAGCAGATTGTCCCGCAGCGGCGCGGTAAAGCAAATCTGGCCGGGATCATAGACCTCAATCCGCTCGCGCAATTGCGCGGGCATGTTGGCAGATATCGCAGTGCGCAGCGCCAGAATGCGGGTTTCGATCTCCTGCGTCAGCAAGCCGAGGCGGTGCTGCGGCTCAACATACAAAAATGCCAGCGATACCAGCCGCTCCAGATCCTCCGGCCGCATCAGTGCCGAATCGAGGCTGGCGTTGCCGCCCGCATCCAGCCGGCCCAGCATTTCCTGATAGGCCGGCAAATCCGCCGCCTGGATGAAAGAGAACCGCTGGAACAGGAAGTGATCGGCCGGCACACCCCTGAAAATCTCTACCATGGTCGCGGCAATGCTGCGACCAATGCCAACCAGCGTAGCCAGAACGCCCTTGTCTGCCAGAATCGAGCGGACCTGGCTGGAACCCACCAGTTCCAGATTGGCCCCCCGCGCCACCTTTGGCGAGGCCAAACAACAGGTTTTCCCCAATCGTGGCGTGGCGGTTGTAGCAGGCGGGATCGAAGGGTTCGATCAGGCTGGCACCGTCCATAGCGCCCACCGCCGCACGCAATTCCTGCCGCGCCGCCAGCACCTTGGCCGTCAGGTCGGGATCAACCGCCGGATTGATGGCGCTGGCCAGCCCGAAGCGGTAGACGGCATCGTCAAGGCCGACCGCAACCAGAATTTCGCGCAGCCTCGGGCCAATGTCGGCGGCGCTCGCAGCGCCCGACGCCTCCCGGTCAAACCATTCCGCCCCAGGCGCAGCTTCTGCATCCTGTTGCGCCCGCCGCCGCAGGCTGTAGAGGATATTGTCGCGGATCGAGCCTTCAAACACCACCGGTTCGGACCCGGCATAGGCAATTTTTTGGCCCGCCGCCGTGCCGGACAATCTGGCAAAATCCGCCGCCCCGACATGAATGCTGCCCTCAAAGGCCATGATGCGGCGGCCCAGCACTTCGGCCAAGGTCGCAGCCTCCTCGCCAGCCCCGGCGACGAGCGCGATATGGCGGCCGAGCGCCAGCGTCACATTGGCCCGGTCCAGCAAGGCATCGCCGCCGGAACTGTCGACCTTGAGGCCGAGGCATTCCAGAGTGCCCGTGGCCAGCGAGACGGACGGGCCCTCGCCGGCAGTTTCCGGCGGCGAAACGCCAGAGGCAAATTGCTCGACAATCTGTTCATATTTCACATCGACGTCGAGGCGCATCTGGTCCCAGTCGATCAGTTCCTTCACCGGCGGCGGCAATTCCTTGTAGGCCCCGATGACGGCGATCAACTGGCCGATATCGATCTGGCCGTTGAGTGCGAAAAAGCCGCCAATGGAATAAAACAGGAAAGGCGTGACCTGGGCGAGGAGATTGTTGAGGAATTTCACCCAGAATTTTCGGCCATACAGGCGGTAGCGAATATCATACAGAATATCCAGCCTGGAGGCGACGCGCGAGCGCTCGAAATCCCCCGTGCCATGGTTGCCAATTTCGGTAATGCCGCCGACCACCTCGCCAATCCGGCCGGCCAGGGCGCGGGACTGCACCTGGCGCTCCTTGCCCAGCTTCAGCTGCTCGCGCCGCATTCTGGGGATAATGATGCCCTGGACCGAGATCATGAACAGCGCCACCATTCCCAGATAGAAGCTTTGCGAGAGGATGAAATACAGGGCCATCAAAGCCTGGCTGCCCAGCAGGGCTGGCTGGACAAAGGCATCGCCGACAAAGCCGCCGATGGGCTCGACTTCGTCCTTGATAATCGTCGCGGCTTCCGAGGGCTTGATGTGGCGCGCCGCTTCCGGCGTCAGGCGCAGCAGCATGTCAAACAGATCACTGCGCAAATGCTGCAGCACCCGTTCGCCCAGCGCGCCCTTGCGCATGTTGATGACATATTTGAACAGCCCGTTGACCAGCACCAGCGCCAGAAATTCAAAACTGAGCGTCAGCAGAAACGGCCATTGCTCCAGCACAAAGCCCTGGAACGAAAACAGCGTGTATCCGCCCAAAAAATCCGGCAGCTGAATCTTGAAGCGGAGGAGATTGCCGGTGAGATGGGCACCCCCGAACGTATGCGTGCCCAATCCGTCATTGATGATATATTTCGGCAAGGCCAGCGAGGCGACATAGAACGGCAGCGACAACAGGATCAGGGCCAGAATAACCAGCTGCTCGCGGCGGCTGTGCTTCCAGATATATCGAAAGAGGGGATCCATGTCGCGCTTGCGTGCCCGTCGCGGTTTTGCAGCAGGCAATAAACATCAACGGGGCCTCTGAAGCAAGGATGCCAATGCCAAAAGGCCCATAAAAGCCCGCAATGCAATTGGAACCCGCCGGAAAAATTCCGGCTGGAAAGCATTGGTATCAAAAGCGTTTGCCATTTCTTTCGGCCGCACGGGCCGGATGAGGCCGGTGACCGGCACCAGAACGCCGCCGCCAAAGCCTGCAACACTGGCGTGGCACCCTGCCCCTTGCCAGCCCGCCCCCGCCATGGCACTCCAGCCGCATGAACACTTCCCCCATCCCGAAAATATCTTTTGTCTCCCTCGGCTGCCCCAAGGCGCTGGTCGACAGCGAGCGCATCCTGACCCAATTGCGGGCCGAAGGCTATGAACTGAGCAAAAGCCATAGCGGTGCCGATGCCGTGATCGTCAATACCTGCGGGTTTCTCGACAGCGCCAAGGCCGAATCCCTGGCCGCCATTGGCGCGGCCATGGCGCAGAATGGCAAGGTGATTGTCACCGGCTGCATGGGGGCGGAACCGGACCCGATTTTAAAGGCCTATCCGCAGATATTCGCCATCACCGGCCCGCAAGCCTATGAGAGCGTGATGGGCGCGGTGCACAAGGCGGTGCCGCCCGTGCATGATCCCTTTGCCGATCTGGTGCCCCCGCAAGGCGTCAAGCTGACGCCGCGCCATTATGCCTATCTCAAGATTTCCGAAGGCTGCAACAACCGCTGCTCGTTCTGCATCATCCCCAAATTGCGCGGAGACCTGGTCTCCCGCCCGGCCGGCGATGTATTGCGCGAGGCGGAAAAGCTGGTGAAGGCTGGCGTGAAGGAACTTCTGGTGATCTCGCAGGACACCAGCGCCTATGGCCTCGACCTGCGCTATGCCGCCAGCCGGTTTCAGGACCGCGAGGTCAGCGCCCGGTTTTTCGATCTGGCCAAGGAGCTGGGCAGTTTGGGCGCGTGGGTGCGCCTGCATTATGTCTACCCCTATCCCCATGTCGACCAGGTGATCGAGCTGATGGCGCAGGGCCTTGTGCTGCCCTATCTCGACATTCCCTTCCAGCACGCCGCCCCTGCTGTGCTGAAGGCGATGAAACGGCCCGGCAATCAGGAAAAAGTGCTGGAGCGCATCCGCAGCTGGCGCGTCACCTGCCTCGATCTTGCCATCCGCTCCACCTTCATCGTCGGCTTTCCCGGTGAGACGGAGGCCGATTTCCAGTTTCTGCTCGACTGGCTGAGCGAAGCCAAACTCGACCGCGTCGGGGCTTTCAAATACGAGCCGGTGGCCGGTGCCCCCGCCAATGATCTGGGTGCCGCCCCGGTGCCGCCCGAATTGCAGCAAAATCGCTATGACCGATTTATGCGCCACCAGCAGGCGATCAGCGCCAGATTGCTGGCAGGCAAGGTCGGCAAGCGGCTGCAAGTGATCGTCGATACCGCCGGAGCGGCAAGTGCAGAGGGTCGCTCGAAGGCCGATGCGCCGGAGATTGACGGCAAGGTCCATATCGCCTCGCGCCGCCCGCTGCGGCCAGGCGATATCGTGACGGTGAAGATAGAACGCGCCGATGCCTATGACCTGCATGGCATGGCCGTCTGAGGCTGGGGGGACCGGAATGGAAGATTTTTTTGCCCGGAGCCGGACGGCTTTCGAAATTCCCGCAGGCCTGATCTATCTTGATGGCAATTCGCTGGGTGCGCTGCCAATTGCCGTAAAAGCGCGGGTGGCGCGGGAAATCGGCACCGAATGGGGCCAGCAACTGATTCGCGGCTGGAATGTCTCGGGCTGGATGGACCTGCCCTTGAGCGTCGGCAACAAGATTGCCCCTCTGGTCGGCGCGCCCCAAGGCAGTGTGCTGGTGGCCGATTCCACCTCGGTCAATGTGTTCAAGCTACTGACCGCCGCCCTGGCGCTGGCCGGGCAGCGCCGCACCATCCTCTCCGACACCGGCAATTTCCCCACCGACCTGTATATGGCCGAAGGTGCCGTGCGGTTGCTGGGCCAGGGCCACAGCCTCAAGCTGGTGGAACCGGAGGCAGTGGAAGCGGCCATTGACGAAACCATCGCCGTGCTGATGCTGACGCAAGTGGACTATCGCACGGGCCGCTTGCACGACATGGCCGCCCTCACCGCCAAAGCCCGTACGGCGGGTGCCTTGGTGATGTGGGATTTGGCCCATTCCGCCGGGGCTTTTCCGGTAGACCTGACCGGCTGCGGGGCGGATTTTGCGGTGGGCTGCGGTTACAAATATCTCAATGGCGGGCCAGGCGCGCCGGCCTTTGTCTATGTGCGGCCCGGCCTGGCCGATGCCATCAACCCTGCCCTGGCCGGCTGGCTCGGCCACGAAGCGCCTTTCGCCTTCGACACTGGCTACCGGCCGGCGGCGGGGATTGACCGGATGCGTGTGGGCACGCCGCCGGTGCTCGGCATGGCGGCGCTGGACAGCGCTCTGGATGTGTTTTCCGGCGCGGACATGCGGCAAATATACGAGCAGTCCATCGTGCTGTCGCAACGGTTTATCCATGAAGTCGAAGCGCGCTGTCCGCAGCTGGTGCTGGCCTCGCCGCGCGATCCGCGCCAGCGCGGCAGCCAGGTGTCGTTCCGTTTCGCCGAAGGGTATAGCGCCATGCAGGCGCTGATTGCGCAGGGTGTCATCGGCGATTTCCGCGCGCCCGACATCATGCGTTTTGGCTTTACGCCGCTCTATATAAGCGAAGCCGATGTCGTCGAGGCGGCCCAGCGGCTGGAACGGGTGATCGCCTGGGAAATTTGGCGCAGGCCCGAATTTCGCCAGCGCAACCGCGTTACCTGAGCCAGGGTGGCGCTTGGCGGGCGGCTTTAGAATCACCTTCCCCTTTGGTGCGGAAGCTGTGGGCTGGGCCACACAGTCATCTGCCACTGGGCCGCATCTGGCGTGCTGTGTCCCGCAGTGAACCGGATTGTAAAAACAACCATTGGTTGATTTGTTTTCTTATTTGAAATATTTACAATTATTGCGGGAACGCTTTCGAAGTCGCTGTGGTTGCAGGACGAAATATCCTCACTGAAGACCGGCCAGGTTTCGAATTATCGTTTCGTTAGGGAAGGTAGACGTGTATAAATCCACCCGGATGTTTCTTGCTTGCATGTCTCTGGTTTTGCAAAGGGATTTGGATATTCCTGCCAGTCGCCAGAACGTGTCGCGCCACCGGGAGCCTGCCAAAGTGGATAAAAAGGGCATTATACAGCGTAACATCGTTGTGTTTGATTGCTTTTGCGCACTGCTGGCCCCGATTGTGGCGGTATATCTGCGCGGCGTGCTTGAATCGAAGTTTGAGCTGACAAATGCGATTATTCCCTATGCCGCATCTGGTGCCATCGCCTCCGTCACCCTGCTGTGGTGGCTGGGGGTATCACGGGCGGTCTGGTGCTTTTTTGCTTTTTCGGATGCACTGAAAGCTTTTCAGGCGATTGCGCTTGGCATTGGACTGGGCGTGATTTTCGGTTTTGCCAATGACCGGCTGGAGAGCGTGGCCCGCTCGATCCCCTTCATCCAGATTGCTTTCCAGGGCGCGGTTTTTGTCGGCGTGCGCCAGCTGGCGCAACGCCTGTTTGCCGACCGGACGGAAAAGCCTGCCCGGCCAACCGGCGTGCTGGTGGTTGGCTGCAACCGCACGGCGGAAACCTATGTCCGGGCGGTTGAGCTGCTTTCGCAAGGGTCGCTCGAAGTGGCGGGCCTTCTGACCGAGGATGCTTCGCTGGTGGGGCTGACCTTGCGGGGCAAGCCCATTCTGGGCCTGGTTTCGGAGGCCCGCAGCGTCGTGCAAACGCTGCAGGTGCACGGGATCGAAATTCAGAAAATTGTCATTGCCGTGCCCGAAGCGGCGCTGGCCCGCCCGCAATATGCCGAACTGGACCAGTTGATCTTTGCCTCCAAAATTCCGGTGATGCAGGTCGACAGCCTGTTTGGCGAGGCGACCGGCAATGAAGTGATGTCCGAAGCCGCCCATCCCGATGTCAACCGGGCGCTGGGCAGCTACGGGCCGCTCAAGAATTTCGTTGATCTGGCGGGGGCTTCCCTGCTGCTGGTGCTGACCGCGCCGCTGTTTGCGCTTGTAGCCATCCTCACAATGATAGACGTCGGGCGGCCTGTCTATTTTTGGCAGCAGCGCCTTGGCCGACGCGGCCGGATAATCACCCTGTTCAAGTTCCGCACCATGCGCTCGCCTGTCGGGGCGGATGGCGAAATGCTGGATGACAGTCGGCGCACTTCGGCCATCGGCCATTTCCTGCGCAAGACCCGTCTCGACGAACTGCCGCAATTGCTGCATATTTTCCACGGCGAAATGTCGTTTGTCGGCCCCCGTCCCCTGCTGCCGGTAGACCAGCCCGAAGAGATCATGGAGCGCCTTTCAGTGCGCCCCGGATTGACTGGCTGGGCGCAGGTCAATGGCGGCAAGCTGGTCACCCCGGCAGAAAAAGGCGCACTGGACCTGTATTACGTGGCCCATGCCAGCCTGTGGATGGACCTGAAAATTGTCTGGATGACGGTGCTGATGTTTGCCCGGGGCGACCGGCTGGACGATGCGGCCATCCAGCATGCGCGGGACTGGCTGGACCAGCGCAATGCAGCGGAGACTGCGGCGGTGGAACCCGATGCGCCGGACGACAAGGTGACACCGGCGGGCGGGCGCAGCTACAAACGCGTCCAGCTGCCGCTCTCCCGCGCCTCGGCGGCCTGACTGCCAGACCGGGTCCCGCAACCTGCGTTATCCGGCTGTGCTGACCAATAATTCGTCATAGGCGGCAAGCAATTTGCGCCGCACGGCCTCCGGCACATAATTGGCATGGGCACGTGCCAGCCCGGCGTTTCCAAACTTTTGGCGCAAGGGCGCGTCCGCCATCAGCCGGTTGATCGCGGTGGCTAGGGCATCCGCATCCTGGGGGGGCACGCACAGTCCGGTCACCCCGTCCCTGGTTACATCCGTTACGCCGGTGGGCAGCAGGGAGGTAACAACCGGCAATCCGCACAATTGCGCTTCTACCTGCGCAATGCCAAAGGCTTCCGCCGCTGTCGTACTGGGAAACACGAAAACGTCGCCGGCCCGCAGGGTGGCATTCTTGTCGGATTCCGGCACATTGCCGAGAAACACAAATTTCTCCGATACGCCCAGCGCCAGTGCCTGCGCTTCCAGACTGGCGCGCTCCGGGCCAGTGCCGATGACCAGCACCCGCAGGTCGCCGAGCCGGGGGGCGGCGCGCACAAGCACGTCCAGCCCCTTGTAGGGCACCAGCCGTCCGGCAAACACCAGTGTTGGCCTGCTCCCGGCGAGTCTGGCCCGAATTTCTGCGGCCTTCAACAGTTCGCCGGGGCTGGCCGGGAACAATCCAGGCTCCACGGCATGGGGAACAATGCGGATTTTTGCAGCAACGCCGGCCAGATCAACGGAGGACTCAAACGTGTTCATCGACATCAGCAGCAGCAGGTCCGCCTTGCGCGCCACCCGGCGGTAGAGCTGAACCACCAGTGCGCCAAGCATGCCGCGCCCCAGAATATCGGCATGGTGGGTGATGACCAGTTTGGCTTTGCCGCGCAACATGCCGGTGAGCGTGCTGGCCCAGAGATTGGGAGCGTGCAGGTGAATCACGTCATAGCGGGTTTTGAGAAGGTGCCCGATCATGCCAAAGCTGAAGGGTTGCGTGGAAATCTTGAACTGGGTGGCCATCCGGATCACCTGATAGCCATCCATGGCCTCAACCGTGGTGCGGGTATCCGCAGAATGCACCAGCACCGTCAGGTCATAGCGCCCGGACAGAAATTCAGCCAGCAATTTGGTATGGACTTCAATACCGCCGCTGACCGGCGGAAAATATTTGCCAAAATTCAGCACCGAAATTTTGCGGGCGGAATCAGCCGGGGCTTGCCTTGGCATTGGATCACGCAATTCCATCCGTCCTGCTTCCCTCAGCCCGCGCTTTGGGCAAGCAGCGATATTTCATGGGCAGAATTCACCGTGACGGGAATATCAGCCGCAGCGGCCTGAAATTTCTCGCAAGCCCCATGCTAACACGGTAGAGCTTTTGGCATGTTCCATGTGATTGGACAATATACAGTTGCCCTCCAGCCAGCAGAATGCCATGCCCCACCGCTATGCCCAGTCCGAAGCCGACCTTGCCCGTGCCCGCCAAACCATTCCGCTGGGGGCGCAGACGTTTTCCAAAAGCATCACGCAATATCCCCATGGCGTCTCACCCTATTTTGCCGAACGGGCCAAAGGTGGGCATTTGTGGGATGTGGACGGCAATGAGTATATTGATTTCATCAATTCGCTGGCGGCGGTAACGCTGGGCTATTGCGACCCGGATGTCGATGCCGCCGTGCTGGCGCAACAAAAATCGGGCACGATCTTCTCGCTCTCGCACCGGCTCGAAGCCGAAGTGGCGGAGCGAATCATCGACATGGTTCCCTCTGCCGAAATGGTGCGCTATGGCAAGAATGGCTCGGACGCGACCTCGGGCGCGATCCGCATTGCCCGCGCCTTTACCGGGCGCGACCATGTGCTGACCTGCGGCTATCATGGCTGGCAGGACTGGTCGATTGGTGCCACCGCCCGCAACAAGGGCGTACCCAGGGCCGTGCAGGCGCTGACCCATACCTTTCCCTACAATGATCTGGCAGCGTTTGCTGCCAAACTGGAAGAACATGCTGGCGAGATCGCCTGCGTCATTCTGGAGCCGATGAATGTCACCGCCCCCGCCCCCGGCTATCTGGCCGAGCTGAAGCGGCTGACCCATGCAGCGGGGGCGGTGCTGGTGTTTGATGAAACCATCACCGGGTTTCGCTATGCACGCGGCGGCGCGCAGGAAATGTTTGGCGTCACGCCGGATTTGACGACGCTGGGCAAAGGTGTGGCCAATGGCTATCCGCTCTCGGTCGTCTGCGGGCGGCGCGAGGTGATGATGGAAATGGAGGAAGTGTTCTTCTCCTTCACCATGGGCGGCGAGGCTTTGTCCCTTGCTGCTGCCAAAGCGACGCTGGAGAAAATCGAGCGCGAGCCAGTGCTGCAAACCATCCGCGCCACCGGCGAAGCCATTGCGGCGGGCGTCAGGGGCCTGATCGGCAAGCATAATGTTGGCGATTTTCTGGCCAGCGCAGGCGATGCCACCTGGGGTTTCCTGCTGATGCAGGACAGGAATGGCGTCAATGCTTTTGAGATGAAAACGCTGTTTTTGCAGGAGATTTTTGCGCGCGGCATTCTCTCGCTCGGCACCCATAATGTCAGCTATGCCCACACGCCCGCCGATGTGGCGCGGTTGCTGCAAGTCTATGACGAGGTGTTCCCAATCCTGCGCGAGGCAGTCAATGACAATGCCATGCGGCAATATCTGAAATGCGCGCCGCTGGTGCCTTTGTTCAAGCTGCGCTGAACCATGCGGATCGCCCTTGGCACCGTGCAATTTGGCCTCGCCTACGGAATCTCCAACCAGAGCGGGCGCACGCCGCTGAAGGAAGTGGCGGCTATCCTGGACTATGCCCGGACGGCGGGGATCGCCATGCTGGATACAGCGGCGGCTTATGGCGACGCGGAGGCGGTGCTGGCAAAGCTGGACGCGCGGGCACGGGGATTCAGCATCATCAGCAAGACGGCGCGGCTGGCGCAGGGGCTGGAGGCTGTGCTGGCGCGGGCGCGCGACTCAGTGCAGCGGCTAGGCCGCCCGCTGGAGGCGCTGCTGGTGCATTCGGCGGGGGATCTGGCGCTGCCCGACGGGCCCGCGCTATGGCAGGGGTTGCAGGAGCTGAAAGCGCGGGGAGAGGTGCTTCGCACCGGCATTTCCGCCTATGCCGCCGATACGGTTCTGGACCTCGCCCGCCGGTTCCAGCCCGACCTCATGCAAGTGCCGGTGAGCGTGGTGGACCAGCGCCTGCACCGCGACGGAACCCTGTCGGCCCTCGCGGCACAGGGCGTGGAAATTCATGCCCGCTCGCTGTTCCATCAGGGTTTGATTTTTGTGGACCCGGCGCATTTGCCACCGAAGCTGGCGGAAAAGCGGGCAGAGGTTGAGGCATTACAAGGCCGGATTGCCGCCAGCGGCCTCAACCCCCTGGCTTTGGCGCTGGCCTTTGCCTGCTCGGTGCCCGCCATCGCCGTGGCCGTGGTCGGCGTCACCCGTCAGTCTGAACTGCAGGCGATTGTCGCGGCGGCACAAGCTCCCCAGCCCGATGGCGATTTTGCCGGATATGCAATTGATGATCCGCTGCTGCTGGACCCAACCCGCTGGTGACCGCCATGACCCCTCCCAACGTCCTCGCCATCGTCCAGGCCCGCATGAGTTCCACCCGCCTGCCCGGCAAGGTGCTGAAACCACTGGCCGGAAAGCCCATGCTGGCCCGCCAGCTGGAAAGGATTGCCCGGGCGCGTCTGGTGGACAAGCTGGTCGTAGCTACCAGCGCCGAGGCCAGTGACGACCCCATAGCGGTTGTCTGCGCCGGTCTGGGTATCGCCTGCTTTCGCGGCTCTCTGGCCGATGTTCTGGGGCGGTTCATAGGCGCAGCGGAAGCGTTTGGTCCGCCGCAACACATTGTGCGCCTCACTGGTGATTGCCCGCTGACAGACCCCGCCATCGTCGATGCCGCCATCGCCTTGCATCTGGCCAATGGCGTTGATTACACCTCCAACGGCGTGCAGCGCACCTATCCCGACGGGCTGGATGTGGAAGTGATGACCTTCGTCGCCCTGGCCCGCGCCGCGTGCGAGGCGAGCGAACCGTTCGAGCGCGAGCATGTCACCCCGCGCCTCTACCGGCGAACGGATTTGTTTTCGCAACAGCCGTTGCTGAACCCGGTTGATCTGGCGGAACTGCGCTGGACCGTGGATAATGCAAAGGATTTTGAGTTCGCCGAAAAAGTGTTTCAGGAATTATTGCCGCTGAACCCGGATTTTGGCTGGCGCGAGGTGCTGGCGCTGGTGCAGGAAAAGCCGGAGATTGCAGCGATCAACAGCTAGCCCGCATTATGCACACTGCCGTCTTCCCTGGCAAAATTTGATCTGATTTTCCCGGCTTTCGGCGTGGCTCGGCCTCTCCTTGGGCGGGGCGGAGATGGGCGGGCGGGGTTTGCGGGTTGAGGGGGCTGGGTTTGGTCCGGGGCGCTGCGCCCCCCTGTCACGTGACGAGGCGGGGGATGCGGGCCAGCGCGAGGCGGATGAAGTCCTGCGCCGGACAGCTTTGCGGCAGATGCAGCTTGATCATCGTCTTCATCTCCCCCACGCGGGCGGCGACCTTGACCAGTTTCAGCCGCAGCGTGTCGAACTGGGCCTTGCGCCAGCTCGACCGCTTCGGCATCGAAACACGCAGACCCCGCATCAGCCAATAAGCTCCGGCGTGCAGGAACAGCCGGAACTGGTGGGCCGCCGCCTTCGTGCAGGAGGTCCTGTCGGCGGCCAGATGGGTTTTCCATGATTTGATGTGGTTTTCGGCCTGTCCCAGGCGGCGGTAGCCCTCCTCGTACAGCGTGCGGGGATTGCCTTTCGCCTGCGAGACGACGAGAGCGGGTGTCGGTGCCCTGTTCGCCCGTCTCGCAGCGGGCGATGATGCGCTCCACCCGGCTCCAGCTGGCGGCACCGTCGTGGAACTCCTTGAAGCGGCGCGCCTTGCCCTTCTCCGGCGCGGCCGCGAACCGCGCCCTGGTGTCTGCCTCCAGCGCCGGGACATGGGCGCGCAGGGTGGTGGTGGGCGCGACGCCGAGGATGTAGCCGATCTGGTTGCTCCGGCACCAGTCGAGCACCTCGGGGCAGCAATAATGGCTGTCGGCGCGCAACGTGATCCCGGTTTTGGGCCAGTTCGCCCGGATCGCCCGCAGCAGGCGGCGCAGCAAGGCGCGGATTTCCGTGCCTTTGGGCCGCTTGGCGGGCCGCAGCACGGCGGTGACGAAGCGGCCCTCGCCGTCGAAGACGACGATGGGCTGAAAGCCATATTCGTCGTGATGCGCATTGAACAGCCGCAATTGCTGCCCGCCGTGGACGGCGTCGAACGTGTCGTCCCGGACGAATGCTTCGCATTCGCCTTGAGATATCCAGCACGATCCGCTCGGGAACCTGCTTGAAAGAGGCGCACCACAGATCGACCATGGCGCGGCCCATCGCCGGCAGCGCGCGGGGGCCGGGCAGGTTCTCCAGCCGCGAGATGGTGGATTGCGAGCACAGGTCCCGTTCAAAGGGGCACAGGTCGGGGGCACAGGTCGTGCGCCATCCTGAACAAGGGATCGGCGCGCAAGGCATTGGCATCGTTGCCGTCCTCGTAACCCGCCGCGATCATCAGCAGGCGGAAGCGGATGATGCCGGACAGCGAATGGGTGACGAGTTCGGGAACGCGCGGATCGGCGATGCAGGCGGCGAGGCGCTCCGCCACCGCCAAGCGGCTCTCGACCTCGCGCAGCATCAAGACACCGCCGTCGGAAGACAGAAGCCCGCCGTCGAAACTGGCCATGATTTTCTTGCCGGAGACAGGTGACAGGCCTCACGACTCCCCTCATTTTCAACGTGACTCACTAGTGCCTTAATTTTTAATGACACCGCGTCCGCCGCATTTTCGCGGTTGGAGCTTCAACGATGGTTCGGCTGACAGGAAACGTTGATTTTGTTGAGTCTTATCTCGGTTCTGTGTTTGCCGAAGAGCTTCATTCCAAGCGGGTACTGTCGCTGGATCTGGGCACGCTGGGGGTGATGGCGGGGACCTCGCTGGCGGTGGCAGTCATTGGCCAGTCGATGGCGCAGGCCCGCGGGCGCTTGACCAAGCACGCCATCAAGCAGGTAGACCGGCTGCTGTCCAACCAGGGCATTGTGGTGTGGGAGATGTTCGATGCCTGGGTGAAAGAGGTTGTCGGCAAAGCTCCCGGCATTGTCGTGGCGATGGACTGGACCGATTTTGATGCCGACGACCAGGCGACGCTGGTTTTGAGCCTGGTGACGGGCCATGGCCGGGCGACACCCTTGATCTGGCTGAGCGTTTTGAAAGACGAGCTCAAGAACCAGCGCAATGATTTTGAAGACCTGTGCCTGGCACGGCTGAAGGCCGTCCTGCCCGGTGGCGTCAAGATCACGCTGCTGGCCGACCGAGGCTTTGGCGATACCAAGCTGTTTGAATATCTTGGCACTTTGGGCTTTGACTATGTCATCCGGTTTCGCGGTAACATTCCAGCGCAAAGCAACTGCTTTGTCGCGATGTGGCCGCGCCCGATGGCCAGATGCGCCAGGCGAGCCAATGGGTGGGCACCGGCGGGCGGGCGCGGAAACTCAGCCCGGCACTGGTCACGGCGCAGCGCCATAAGGTCGAGGCCGTCGTCTGCGTCAAGGCCCGGGATATGAAAGAGCCGTGGTGCCTGGCCAGCAGCCATGCCGGCAAGACCGCGCGCGAAATCACCAATCTCTACGCCCGGCGCTGGACCATCGAACCCTCGTTCCGCGACCGCGGACCTGCGCTTTGGCATGGGCATGAGCACCCTGCGCATCGCCGATCCGCAGCGGCGCGACCTCGCGACAAAGCCCTTGCTTTGCGCTGCCCTGCTGTTGCTCAACGCCTTCGCCATCGTGCTCTTGACCCTGCTGGGCACCGCCGGCGAAAGCCTGGGAATGGACCGGCAGCTCAAATCCAACACCTCCAGGACCCGCACCCACTCGCTGTTCCGCCAAGGCTGCATGCTCTACGAGTTGATCCCCAACATGCCCGAGCACCGCCTCGCGCCCTTGATCCAGAAATTCAGAGAATATATCAATCAAAACAGAGCGTTAGGAAAATTAATCAACTGTGTGGCAAAATGAGGGGATGGCTGAGGGCAGCTTCTGCTTTTTCTGCCCTGCTGTGGGCGGGGTGGTCAGTTCCGGCCAAGGGCCTCTTGGCCCCCGCCACTGTCCACGCCGTCCACAGTCTCGC
>JAYVYA010000343.1:0-11446 GCA_043784745.1 Hyphomicrobiales bacterium | reverse complement strand
CCTGCTGATTGTGATGAAGGGGCTGCCCTTGACCTATTCGAAGGACATGCAGGAAGACAAGGAAGGCACGTTTGACGCCCTGCAAACCCTGTCCCTCTGCCTGGCCGCGATGACCGGGATGATTGGCGACCTGAAGCCCGACACCGAAAAGATGAAGGCGGCGGCGGGCGCTGGCTATGCTACGGCAACCGACCTCGCCGACTGGCTGGTGCGCTCGCTCGGCATGCCGTTCCGCGATGCCCACCATGTGACCGGGCGGCTGGTGGCGATTGCTTCGGGAAAAGGCGTGGCGCTGGAAAAGCTGGCGCTGGCGGAAATGCAAGGTGTGGAGCCACGCATCACCGGCGAGATTTTTGCAGTGCTGGGCGTGGAGCATTCCGTCAAGAGCCGGGTGTCCTATGGCGGCACGGCCCCGGCCAATGTGAAGGCGCAGGCGAGGCGCTGGTTGGCACTGCTGGCGCGGCAGGCTAAGCTGATGCGAGAGGAGATCAGGTGATGGTGTCGCGCAGATTTTTAATTGGCGGGCTTTTGGCCCTGACGCTTGGCGGTTGCGGGCGCAAGGGTCCGCTGGAGCCACCGCCCGGTGCCGCCATTCCCCCGCCTTTGGCAGAGCCGGACGCAGCGGCAAAACCCGGTATCACCTCCCCCGGCGCGCTCAAGGTGAAAAAAAAGCGCACGACCATCGTGCCGCCCAAAACCCCCTTCATCCTTGACCCGATTCTCTGAACCTCTGGCCTGTTTCCATGGATTTTTTTGACTATCACAGCGGCGTGCTGCACGCTGAAAAGGTGGACCTGCGCGCCATTGCCGAAGCGGTCGGCACGCCCTTCTACTGCTATTCCCGCGCCGCGTTTGAGGAGCGCTACACCACCTTCACCAACGTCTTCGCGGGCACGCCGCACCTCTTGTGCTATGCGATGAAGGCCAATTCCAATCAGGCGGTGCTGAAATTGCTGGCGCGGCTGGGCGCGGGCATGGATGTGGTGTCGGAGGGCGAGTTGCGCCGGGCGCGGGCGGCCGGCGTGCCCGGCAGCCGCATAGTGTTTTCCGGCGTCGGCAAAACCGCGCGCGAAATGGCCTATGCGCTGGATCAGGACATCCTGTGCTTCAATGTGGAATCCGAGCCGGAGCTGGCCCTGCTGTCTCAGGTGGCTGTGTCCAAAGGCGCTACCGCCCGCATTTCCGTCCGCGTCAATCCCGATGTTGATGCACTGACCCATGCCAAAATCTCTACCGGCAGCTATGCCAACAAATTCGGCATTCCGATCAACGATGCGCCGCGCGTCTATGGCGAAGCGGCAAAGCTGCCGGGCATCAAAATCACCGGCGTGGACATGCATATCGGCAGCCAGATTACCGGCCTCGCCCCGTTTGACGAGGCCAGCGCCCGGCTGGTGGCTTTGGCGCGGGAATTGATGGCGCAGGGCCACAAGCTGGAACATCTGGATGTGGGCGGCGGCCTCGGCGTCGTTTACCGGCGCGACAACACGCCCCCGCCGCGCCCCGAAGCCTACGCGCAGACCATTTTGAAACACACCAAACCGCTGGGGCTGAAGCTGGTATTCGAGCATGGCCGCCTGCTCGCTGCCAATTCCGGCGTGCTGGTAACCAGCGTAATCTATGTCAAGCGAGGCGCGGAAAAGACCTTTGTAATTGTCGATGCCGCAATGAACGACCTGATCCGCCCGACGCTGTATGATGCGTGGCACAACATAACCCCGGTGGTGGAGCCGGGCACCGGTGCTGTGCACGCAAGGGTTGATGTCGTCGGACCGGTCTGCGAGAGCGGCGATTATCTGGCGCAGGACCGCGACCTTCCCGAAGTCGCCAGTGGCGACCTGCTGGCCGTGCATTCCGCCGGTGCCTATGGCGCGGTGCAGGCCGGCACCTACAATACAAGGTTGCTGGTGCCCGAAGTGCTGGTGGATAGTGACAAGTTTGCCGTGGTGCGGGCGCGGCCAGAATATGAGGATTTGATTGGGCTTGACATTATTCCGCCGTGGTTGGGGTAAGACTGATTTTGATACCGCCATCTGGCAAGTCAGCAGGATTGTGCTAGCTTGAGCCCGGTAGCGACGGAGAAACCAGTGACGCCAGCCAGCAAAGACCAGCAGCCATCGCCCCTCGACCAGCTTGCCCGTCGCGCCAGCCTTGTGATGGTGTGGGAGCGGGCGTGGCCGGTGCTTGTCGCCGTGGTGGTGGTTGCAGCCGTTTTCCTGACGGTATCCTGGCTGGGCTTGTGGCTGAAATTGCCAGGCTGGGCGCGGGTGGCGGGCCTGGCCGGTTTTGGTGCGGCGCTGGTCTATGCCCTTTCGGGCCTGTTGCGGCTCTCTGCGCCCTCCCGTGCGCAGGCACTTTCCCGGCTGGACCGGGATTCCGGCGTCAGTCACCGTCCTGCCAGTGCGTTGGAGGATAATCTTGCCAATCCCGGGTCTGACCCGGCAACGCGGGCTTTGTGGGCGCTGCACCAGAACCGCCTGATGGCACAGGCCGCGCGGCTCAAAGTGGCCGCGCCCGCCCCCCGCGTCGCCGAGCGCGATCATTTTGCCCTGCGCGCTGCCGCCCTGGTGGCGCTGGCGGGTGCGGCTTTTGTCGCCGGGCCGGAGCGCAATCTCCGGGTAGCGGCGGCGTTTGACTGGCGGTCTGCCACCGCGCAGGCGGAAGGGTTTCGGGTAGATGCGTGGCTGGACCCGCCGCCTTATACCGGCCACGCGCCGATTCTGCTGGATACCAAACCGCAAACCGGAGCCAAAGCCCAGCGCATCGAAGCGCCCGTGGGATCGACCCTGATTTTGCGGGCCACGCCGGATGCAACCTTCGTTGCCGACATAAAAGGGGCCTTGCCCTTGCTGGCGCCGCCCGCCAGTGACAGGCCGCAACCGGCCAGCGCCGCGCCGGACGGCCAGCGCTATAGTCTGAAAGGCGATGCGCAATTGGTCTTGCAGCGCTCCGGCAATTCTTTTGCCGCGTTTGACCTGCACGCATTGCCCGACCATCCGCCGGTAATTACGCTGGTGGAGCCGTTGCAGCCGAATGTGCGCGGCTCGATGACGCTGAATTACACGATCAGCGACGATTATGGGGTGATCTCGGCTGAGGCCAGTTTCAGCAAACCTTTTATCAGCGGCAAGCCGCTGGCGGGCCGCTCGCTGGTCGAGCCTCCCCGCGTCGGCCTTGCCCTGCCAGCAATGCCGGGCGGGCTGGGCGAAGGTGCGACAACGGCTGACCTGTCGGAACACCCGTGGGCCGGGGCGAGGGTGACGATGGTGCTCACCGCCCGCGATGAGGGCGGCAATTTCGGCAGCAGCGCGCCGCGTGAAATGACCCTGCCGCAGCGGCCCTTCACCAAGCCAATGGCGCGGGCGCTGGCTGAGCAGCGGCGCCATCTGGTGCTGAACCCGGATGACCGTTTCCGCGTGGTCTCCTCCCTAGAAGCGCTGCTGATTGCGCCCGAGGAATTCGCCACCGGCGCATCGGTCTATCTGGGCTTGCGCCATGCCCGGGCCATGCTGCGCCGGGCGCGCACCGATGCGGCCTTGCTGGAAACCGCCGATTTCCTCTGGGAGATGGCGCTGCGGATTGAGGAGGGTGACCTTTCGCAATCGGAACGTGACCTGCGCGCCGCCGAAAACAAGCTGCGCGAGGCCATGCAGAACAATGCCCCGGATGCGGAAATCGCCAGGCTGATGGATGATGTGCGCGCCGCACTCGACAAATTCATGGCCGAACTGGCCGAAAAGCAGCAACGCGAGGGCGGGCCCGAACAGCAGGCCCAAAACGCCCCGCGCAACAGCCGGGTGATGACGCCGCAAGATTTTAAAGCGATGATGGACAAGATGCAGGAGCTGGCCCGCTCCGGCAACATGGCCGAAGCGCAGAAAATGCTCGACCAGATGCAGAAAATGCTGGAAAATCTGCAAACCGCCCGCCGCCGTCCGCAAGACCCGGTTCAGCGCGAGGTGAACAAGGCGCTGGACGAACTGGATGCGATGGCGCGTGAGGAGCAAAACCTGCGCGATGACACATTCAAGCAAGACCAGAAGCAGCGCCGCCAGCAAAAGGGGGCCAATGCCAAGCCAAATCAGCCCGGCGGCAAGCCGCGCCCGGACGGGCAAAAGGGCGCGCAATCCCCCGACCAGAACGACCCGCAGGGCGATGCCGAAAATGAGTCCTCCGACACAGGGGACGCACAAAGCGCCGAAAGCGCGCAAAAAGCCCTGAAAGACCGGCAGGAGGCTTTGCGCCAGCGGCTGGACCAGTTGCAAAAGCGCCTGAACCAGATGGGCCAGAAGGGGCAGGAAGGCCTTGGCGAAGCGCTTGAAGCGATGAAGGATGCCGAAAGCGCGCTGGGCGAGGGCGAGAGCGGCGCAGGCAAAGCCGTCGGGCCGGAAGGCAAGGCGCTCGATGGTTTGCGCAAGGGGGCGCAAAAGCTGGCCGAATCGATGCAGCAACCGGGGGACGGCGAGGGCGACGAGCAGGCCAATGACGATGGCGAGGATCAGCCCGGACAGGGCCAGCCGCAAGGCAGTCGCCAGAATGGCAAGAGCAAGGACCCGCTGGGCCGCGATGACCAGCGCAAGGACGGCCAGAATAACGACAAGCGCGGCCTCAATGCCGGGGGCGCTCCGGCCCAGCGGGCCCAGCGCGTGCTGGAAGAATTGCGCAAGCGCCTCGGCGACGCCAACCGTCCGGCGGAGGAGCGCGACTATCTGGAGCGCTTGCTGAAGCGGTATTAGGGCGGCCCGGGCTGCGCCTCATGCCGCCCGCCACGGACCGCGCACTTCCAGTGCGCCCTTGCGCGGCGGCGGGAATAGCCAAACCTGGCAATCTTGCAGCAGTGGAAACAGCGCACTGGAAGTGCGCGGTCCGGGCATGCCTCACTTCGGCTCCCTTCGCTCCACCCCGTTCAGCTCATGCCGCAGCCTTGAAATATGTTCATAGACCATTCGCCGAACCCGGTTGATGCCGCCCAGCGGGCGGTGGGCGTCGAGGCCGTGCCAGGGGGTGAACGATAAATCCTCGCCAAAGGCGCGCTGCGAAGCATGGTCAAAATCCTGCGGCGGAATCAGGATGCGGGCCACGGGGACGAAGGGGGTGGCGCGCTCGCCCCATGGCACCGCCGCATCCTCCAGTGGCATGGTCGCGGGTTTGCCGCGCATCTGCACCATAAAATCAAACTCTGCGCCCTGGCCGGCAAGATGCTGCGCCAGATTGTCATGCAGGAAATCAGGTGCCTCCCGCTGCGTGAACGGCGAGGCTGGGCCGGCCGGGCGGGCCGAGAATTTGCAGGCAATTGTGCCAAACAGGAAGGGCGTCGTGCTCCAGTAGCGCATATTCAACGGGTTGCCGGGTTTCTGGCGGGCGATCGCCAGCGCCACGAACAATTCGCGCCAGCGGAATTTCAGCGCGTTCCAGCCGGGGAAGAAGAAGCGCCAGCGCGGTTCGGCGGCAAAAAAATCGACATAATCCGCGCAATTGCGCACGAACAGGACGGGGGAATTGATCAGGAGAAAATCCTGCGTGCCGGAGCGCGACCCGGCCACACCCAGCAGCTTGATCGCCATGCCGCGCACATCGCCCAGCCGGTCGGTGCCGGGAACATCCGAACCATTGGAAAAGCGGATGAAACACGGGTAGGCCTGCGGCGCGGCAAACAGGCCGGCGCGCCATTCATTGGGCAAATTGTCCAGCACCCGAAAAGTGGCGCGCACCACGCCATGGGCTTTGGGATGGGCATCGCGCCGCGCCGCGCCATGGCGGGCATGGTCGCGCACCCTCGCCTCGATGTGCCGCAGGATGGTTTGCAGGGCCTGCGCCTCGCCCGGCGGCACATTCTCGCCGTCCAGACCGGGGGTATTTGCGGCGGCAATCAGTTGGCCGGATGGATCGGGAATATCGTGCAATGGCAATCCAGTTTGTAATGCGGGAAATTTTAGCCGGTAAAACATCGGTTAGTCCAAAGTCTAGTTGATTAATCTGCCTGGTGTCAAATGTCCGCACGGGCACCTGCCTTGCCCAAATGGTGCGCCGGGCCTATACCGCGCTGGCAACAATGAAAGCTTGGCTCCGTGAACCCCAGCCTGCCCAAACCGGCACCCGTGCCCTTTTCCCTGTTGCGCCTCTCCGGCATGCAGCGGCTAGCGCTGGCGGGCGTTCTGATCGGGCTGATCTGGCTCGGCGTGTTCTGGGCTTTGGGATAGCGACATGGCCGCCACCCTGCGCTTTGACAATCTGACACTCGGCTATGACCAGCACCCGGCGGTGCACCATCTGCATGGCGCGGTGGAGAGCGGCGCGCTGCTGGCCGTCTGTGGCCCCAACGGGGCTGGAAAATCAACGCTTCTGAAGGGCATAGCGGGCACACTGAAACCCATTGGCGGGACCATCCGGCGGGAGGGTGTGGGCCTGCGCCAGATCGCCTACCTCCCCCAGGCGGCGGATATTGACCGCTCCTTCCCCGTCAGCGTGGTTGATCTGGTGGCGATGGGGCTGTGGCGCAGCACCGGCCTGTTTGGCGGCATTGGCCGCCGGGGACACGAGGCCATAGCCGGTGCCATTCAGGCCGTAGGCCTGCAAGGCTTTGAGGACCGGTTCATCGGCACGCTTTCGGGCGGGCAGATGCAGCGGGCGCTGTTTGCCCGGCTGCTGTTGCAGGACGCGCCGGTAATCCTGCTGGACGAACCTTTCACCGCCATTGACAGC
The DNA here is from genome assembly GCA_043784745.1 of Hyphomicrobiales bacterium. Taxonomy (GTDB): domain Bacteria; phylum Pseudomonadota; class Alphaproteobacteria; order Rhizobiales; family Beijerinckiaceae; genus JAYVYA01. The sequence continues at coordinate 4,744 of JAYVYA010000343.1, read as the reverse complement.
AAGACCCAGGCCGATTTGCTCGGCCTGATCGCGCGCTGGCACGGCGAGAAGCGCACGGTGATTGCCGTCCTGCATGACATGGACGTGGTGCGGGCGCATTTTCCCGACACCTTGCTGATGGCCCGCTCGGTCGTGGCATGGGGGCCGACCCTGCAGGCGCTGGCGGCCGAAAACCTGCTGAAAGCCCGGCGGATGATCGAGGCGTTTGACCGCGATGCCCCGGCCTGCACGGTCAGGGTTGCCTGACATGCTGTACAATCTGCTGGTCTCGCCGTTTCTGGAATTCGAGTTCATGCGCCGGGCACTGGTCGGGGCCTGTGCGCTGGCCATGGCGGGCAGCCCGGTCGGCGTGTTCCTGATTTTGCGGCGGATGAGTTTGACGGGCGATGCGATGGCCCATGCCATCCTGCCCGGCGCGGCGATTGGCTATCTGGTGGCCGGGCTGTCCCTGCCGGCCATGACCTTTGGCGGGCTGGTGGCGGGGTTTGTGGTGGCCATTGCCTCGGGCGCGGTGGCGCGGATCACCAGCTTGCGGGAGGATGCGTCGCTGGCGGCGTTCTACCTGATTTCGCTGGCGCTGGGGGTGACCCTCGTTTCCCTGCGCGGCTCCAGCATTGACCTTCTGCACGTGCTGTTTGGCTCCGTGCTGGCGCTGGACGATGCGACCCTGATTTTGATGGCAGCCATTGCCAGTGTGACTCTGGCCGGCATGGCGCTGGTCTACCGCCCGCTGGTGATGGAAACGCTGGACCCCGGCTTTCTCGCCTCCGTCAGCCGCTCGGGCGGGCCGGTGCAATTGCTGTTTCTGGCGCTGGTAGTGCTCAATCTGGTCGGCGGGTTTCAGGCTCTGGGCACGCTGCTGGCGGTGGGGCTGATGATGCTGCCTGCCGCATCGGCCCGGCTGTGGAGCGCCGACATCACGAAGATGATCGGGCTGTCGCTCGTGATGGGGCTGGTGGCGAGCTACGCCGGACTGGTGGTTTCCTACCATGCCGGATTGCCCTCCGGCCCCTTGATTATTCTGGCGGCGGGCGTGATCTACTTCATCTCGCTGGTGTTTGGCCAGGCGGGCGGGCTGGTGTCGCGGCTGGTGCCGAGGCGGCATTTGCAGGCGTGACTGGACAGGAGATTTTCCATGATTAATCGCAGGACCATGCTGGCCGCCACTGGCCTTGGTTTGCTGGTGTCACCGCTGGGCGCGCAGACGCCGGAGAAAATGCCGGTTGTCGCCAGTTTTTCCATTCTCGCCGATCTCGTCGCCAATGTTGGCGGCAACCGCATCACTGTGACGGCGCTGGTTGGCCCGGATGGCGATGCGCATGTGTTTTCGCCCTCGCCGACGGATGCGCGGAGCGTGGCGGCGGCACGGCTTCTGGTGGTCAATGGCCTTGGGCTGGAGGGTTGGATGCAGCGTTTGCTGGAGGCGGCGGGGACCAAAGCCCCGATCATCGCCGTCACCAAAGGCATTGCGCCGCAGCGTTTCGAGGAAGACGGCAAGGTGACAGATGATCCCCATGCCTGGCAGAATATCGCCAATGCGAAAATATATGTCGCCAATATCCGGGATGGGCTGGTGGCGGCGGACCCGGACGGGCGGGCGGTCTATGAGGCCAATGCCGCCGCCTATCTGGCCCGGCTTGACGCGCTGGAGGTTCAGGTACGCACGGCGATTGCCGGAATCCCCGCAAAAAACCGCAAGATCATCACCTCGCACGACGCTTTCGGCTATTTTGGCACCGCCTATGGCATGCAATTCATTGCGCCGCAGGGAGTGTCAACCGAGAGCGAACCCTCGGCCAAGGATGTGGCGAAAATCATCCGCCAGATCAAGGCCGAGAAAATACCCGCCGTATTCATGGAAAACATCAGCGACCCGCGCCTGATCCAGCGCATTGCCAGCGAGACGGGGGCCAGGATTGGCGGCAAGCTCTATTCGGATGCGCTGTCGGGCAAGGATGGGCCAGCGGCGACCTATGTGGAGATGATGAAGAATAATGTGGCGGCGTTTGCGGCGGCGCTGGCGGGGTAGGAGCCCTGCTTGCGGCACGGCGGTGCAAAAAGCTTGTGGCACGGCGGGTGACTGTCTATCTCTAGCGCTAACCCACCACCCCCCGGAACCTGCCCATGCCCTCCCCCGCCTCCCTAACCAAAATCCCCGTCACCGTCCTCACCGGCTATCTCGGCGCGGGCAAGACCACGTTGCTCAACCGCATCCTGACCGAGCCGCATGGCAAGAAATATGCTGTGATTGTCAATGAGTTTGGCGAAATCGGCATCGACAATGATTTGATTGTCGGGGCGGATGAAGAGATTTTTGAAATGAACAACGGCTGCATCTGCTGCACCGTGCGCGGCGACCTGATCCGCATCATCGAAGGGCTGATGAAGCGGCGCGGCAAGTTTGACGCCATCATCATTGAGACCACCGGCCTGGCCGATCCCGCCCCGGTGGCGCAGACCTTCTTCGTCGATGCCGATGTGCAGGCGGCGGCCCGCCTGGATGCCGTGGTGACGGTGGCCGATGCCAAATGGCTCGCCGCCCGGCTGAAGGATGCGCCGGAAGCCAAGAACCAGATCGCCTTTGCCGATGTGATTGTGCTCAACAAGATTGATCTCGTCACCCCGGCGGAGCTGGCGGAAGTGGAAGCGCGGATCCGGGGCATCAACCCCTATGCCCGGCTGCACAAGACCACGCGCTGCCAGGTGCCGCTGGCGGCGGTGCTGGACCGCAATGCCTTTGACCTGGAGCGGATTCTGGAAATTGAACCGGCGTTCCTGGAAGTGGACGACCATGACCACGACCATCACGGGCATGACCACGGCCATCACCACCCCCACGGCTTAAAACATTTCCACGACGAGGAGATGCAATCGGTGGCTTTTGCCATTGATGGCGATGTCAACGCGGAAAAGTTCATGCCGTGGATCAACGAGGTCGTGCAGAAGGACGGGGCCAGCATCCTGCGCTCCAAAGGCATTCTGGCGTTCAAGGGCGAGCCGCTGCGCTTCGTCTTCCAGGGCGTGCACATGATGCTGGACGGTGACACGCAACGGGCGTGGAAGCCCGGCGAAAAGCGCACCAGCAAGGTGGTATTTATAGGCCGTGACTTGAAGGAAGCGGAATTGAGAGCGGGGTTTATGGCCTGCGCGGCGTGATTTTAATCTGGTGGTTGTTCAAGACTTGAACTTCGGAAAGCTGGCGGTGTTGTTGTACGCAGGCGTGTTTCAATTTCGGTAGAAATTATTTTCGCCGTTTCGGCACGCGCCTTGCACTTTTCCGCCCATGCCCTGCCGGGATGCAGCACATCCCATCTGGGCCGCAGTCCTTGGTAGCGCCCGGCACCCGGATCGTGGTTGCCAAAGCCGTCAATTGACCGGTTCCACACTGGAGAGAAAATCCCGATGAGCAGGCTTTCGCCAAGCGGAATCCATATGTCATCAAGAATCAGGTAGCGGCAAAAAAAGCAATCAACCTCCAAGTTTTTGGTCGCCTGTATGCTTTCCAAATGTTCGCGCAAACGAGCGTGCAGCCATCTTCCTGCCAAAGGGTTTGACAGGGCTTTTCTGGCACCGGCGGGAACGGCCTTACCAACGTATATGGGCCATTGAAATAATTGATTGCGATTTCGCTCCGATATTCTGGCATATGAATTGAAGCTCCCGGTATAATAAACTGCATAGATACCGGCCCCGTCGAACACGGGTAAATCCTTCAGTGGTTTTACCGGGCGTAGCAACAAGGCTTCTGCCACGCTTGCGGCCAGATTGGCCTTGTCCAAAGGATTGTAAGGAAGCTCTGTCACTGCGTTGACGCCGTAACCAACTTCCGCTGCTGAGCCGTTGCGAGGCTAACAGCGACAGAGGAGGCAACTATTTGTGCCAGACCAACAGGGACGGCATTGCCTAGTTGGCGCATGGTCTCCGTCCATGATCCATAAAACTCGTATCCATCTGGAAAGGTTTGAAGGCGGGCGCTTTCTCTAACAGTGAAATAACGCACGCTTCCGTCAGCTTTCACAAGCATGTTTTCACCCCCGGGAACACCGTGATCTCCTGCTTTCAGGGTTTTGGCGGGCAAATCCAGTGGGCTGCCTGTGTGGCCCGGATATGCTTTTGCTCCTTGTTGAAACCGGTGGTTCAGGAAAATTCCGCTCGTTATTTCGGGATCGGGCAGTCCATGCAGCGCGTCCCTTACCGTGCGCCATGGCAGCATTTCACCCGGTTCATTCCGGCGGAATTTGGCAAGGGCAATATCATCAGGTATTGAAGGCCGGTCCCGACTGCAAACCTTGTGGTGATCCCAATATTCGCCGCTAACATATTGATTTACCATCAATGCCTCGCGTGAATGACTTTCAGGCGGGAAGCACCAACGGGCGTCGGTATCTCGCCGGAATCCAACCATGAAAATCCGCTCACGGCGCTGGGGGATTCCAAAATTTGCTGCATTGATCAGGCGCGGGACAACCTCATAGGACAGGCCAGCATGGTGGCCCGATGTTTTTTCCCGCTCCAGCCGGCTCCTGTGATCTTGCCAAGTTTCCGTCGGGCGGCGGATTATTTCTGGAAGTTCAAGCTGGAACAAGATATAGGAAAAATAATTTGCAAACGAAGCTCGGGTCAAGCCTTTCACATTTTCTATGATGGCGGACGATTCCTTCAAGGGTGAAGATTCGCGCGCGCTTTGAAAGCGCCGTGTGCGGCGGTTAACGGCGCTCGCGTCGAAGCGTGCGGGCGTTGACGC
>JAYVYA010000342.1:0-4788 GCA_043784745.1 Hyphomicrobiales bacterium | reverse complement strand
CTTTCCCCCCGGACATGCGTCTTAGCGTGATGTTACCGGCAATAGACCCGGTTGACAAAAGCGTCGATCCCTGCGGGGACGCCGTCCTCTCCGATTTTTGCTACCGGCTCCTTTGGCCCGTAGGGCACGGACTGGATGCAATAAGTCGCCTGCATGATCAGCCGCGGCTTGGATTTGGGTGGAAACCCACGGTGAAACCCATAGGTGTTCTCCAGAAACGCCGTGCCTGCCGGGCCGGTAAAACGCTTTTCGCAATCCTTGCCGAATGCGGCGAAAACTTCGTCTTCGGCATAGCGGCGGATGGTCGCCAGCTTGTCGGTATTGTGCGAGCCCGGCACAAAAATATGCGGCCCGGATTCATCGTCCACATCGGTGAGATACATGAACAGTTTTACAAAGCGCCAGTCATCGACATCGCGGTGATAATTTTCTGCCTGCAGCGCCTTGCCGTCCTGTGCAGGCAGGGACCACCAGATCGCCATATAGCCAATCGTCGGTTTGCCGCCGAGCGTTCGGGCGACGGCGGACAGGATGTCGGGATGGTTGACAATGTCGTAGATGCCCGGAGCCCTGGCGACCAGATTGCCGGGAAAATAGGCCACATGCGTCCCCTTGGGTACATTGTCGGGCGGAACAAACGAGCCGAGTTCGGGACGGTAGGGGTCAACTACCGCCTGCACGCAGAAAAAATCATGCAGGCTTTTCACGGCAGCGGGTGAAATGGCCTCGCTCACCATGGCATAGCCCTGCGATTTCAGCTCCGCCACCGCCCGGTCGGCCAGCGCGGACTTGCGGCCTTCAAAGCGCGGCAATCTGGCAGCGATGGCGTCCGCACGGCTTTCGCGGGCGGCAAGGCTCTGCACCCGGCGCTGCAGGTAAAACCGGCGATAGCGGGCATCGGCCAAGTTCAGCAGATGGGTCTTGAGGCTCTTGAGGGACGGCATGGGCGGACGGCTCCAGTCAAAAACGATTCACCTGCCCGTCCATATCAACCGGGCGCAGGAATAGCGAGGAGATTCCGGGCCTTTGGCTTGCCTGGGGCACCGGCGGCATCTCCCTCAGCCACTTGCCGCAATACGGCCAAGCCCGGCGAGGAAGGCCGCCTGCGGATCATGAATGGTTATTTTCTGCCCGCGCTGGCGCAGGGCGGCGGCGTAAATGCCGGCCTGCGGCTCACTCGCGACCAGATGCACTTCGCCAAAGCCTGCGAACAGGTGCATCGCCCCTGCAATCTCGTCCGCTACCAGCAGCGCGGACAGGAACGGGCGCACGCTGGCTCCCGGCATATCCCCCGCCAGCACCCGGCTGCGGGCCTGGAACAGGGCGCGGGACAGGCCACCGGGCTGGCGGGCGCTGGCCGCACCAATCGCCATGCCGGGCTGCACTTGCTCCGGATCGCTGGCCAGCCGGGCAATGAAGGACGCGGTCATGGCCGCATACAGCTCGCCCGTAATGAAGGTAGCGAAACCGGCAATGCGCCCGCCCGCCAGCCGCACCCATTTGCTGTGCGTGCCGGGCAGGCAGGCGATGGCGTCACCAAGGCCCAGTCCCAGCACCTGCGTCTCCTCGCCGCGCATGACGTCATAGGCCCCCTTGTCCGCCCCGGTGCCCGGCCAGCGCGTATCCACCCCCGGCACCACCAGCACCTCGTGTCCGGCCAGTTCAAGCCGGGTGCAGGCGGCGGCCAGTTCCGCCCGGCCGCACGGGGTTGCCACATAGGGCACTTCCACCCAGCCGTTGCGGCTGCCCACCATGCCCGCCATCAGCACGGGAATGGCGGGATGGGCGGCGAGCCAGGGCCCGCAGCATTCCTGCAAGACGCCGGGGAAACCGCCGGCGGCGACGCTCTGCACACCGCTGTCGCTGGCCGTGCTGGCCAGCACAAGGCCGTCTGCCCCCACCAGATACGCCCGCATCCGGGTCGTGCCCCAGTCAACCGCAATACAGGACGCGCTCACACCCAGCCCCCGTCGACGACAAATTGCTGGTTGGTGCAGGCGCTGGCTTCATCGGAGGCAAAGAACAGGGTGGCTCGGGCCAGCTCATCGGGTTGCAGGCGGCGTTTCAGGCACTGGCGGCTCATCAACTCCGCCTCGCCCGCCGGGTTCATCCACAGCGCCAGTTGTCTTTCGGTCATGATCCAGCCCGGCGCAATGGCGTTGACGCGAATATTATGCATGCCGTAATCGCGCGCCAGCGAGCGGGTCAGGCCCAGCACGGCAGATTTGGCCAGGGTATAGACTGCCATGCCGCCCTGCCCGGCCATCCACGACACCGAGCCAAAATTGAGGATGGAGCCGCCGCCCGCCGCCACCATGCCCGGCAGAACCGCCTGGGCGCAGAAAAACTGGTGCTTAATGTTGACGGCAATCCGCTCGTCAAAATATTCGGAGGTCACTTCGGGCGTCGGGTGGCGCTCGTCATGGGCGGCATTGTTGATGAGGATGGTGACGGGGCCGAGTTTTGCGGCAATTTTGGTGATGGCGGCCTGCAACGCTGCAATGTCGCGCAAATCGCAAGGCTCGAAATGCACAGCATGACCGGCGGCGGCAAGTTCGTTCACCAGCTTTTTCGAGGGTTCTTCGGCAATGTCGAGAAACGCCACTTTCGATCCCTGTTCGGCAAAGCGGCGGGTGATGGACGCGCCAATGCCGCTGCCCCCGCCGGTGACCAGCACAGTTTTGCCCTTCAAACTGGGATAGGTGGCAATGGCGGTCATGGAACTTCCTTCGGGATGTTTTGGGTGCCAGTGTTGTGACATGCTTGCATTTTCCACTCAAGCCAGCCTCGCAGAAAAATCTGCGCTATGGCATGGTTGGGGCTGGCGAATGCCGATACGGGATGCCCAGCCGATGCATAATTTCAGCGCCGCCCAATTGCACGCGCTTTACGCTGCCAAAAAGCTCTCCCCCGTCGAGGCCACGCGCGCCGTGCTGGCCAATATTGCCGCCTGGGAGCCGCACCTCTGCGCCACCTACGCGCTGGACGGGGAGGCGGCGCTGGCGGCAGCGCGCGAAAGCGAGGCCCGCTGGATGGGCGGCACGCCGCTGGGCGCGCTCGACGGTGTGCCCGCCATGATCAAGGAAAATATCGCCACCAGGGGTACGCCCACCCCCATGGGCACCGCCGCCAGCCTGCTGGTGCCCGCCGCCGCCGATGCTCCCCCAGCTGCACGGCTGCGCGAGGCCGGGGCGATCATCCTCGGCAAAACCACCATGCCCGATTACGGCATGCTCTCCTCCGGCCTTTCCAGTTTTCACCCCCTGACCCGCAATCCGTGGGACCTCGCCAAAAACCCCGGCGGCTCTTCCAGCGGTGCCGCGGCAGGCGTGGCGGCGGGCTATGGCCCGCTGCATGTGGGCACCGACATTGGCGGCTCGGTGCGCCTGCCTGCGGGCTGGTGCGGGATTTTCGCGCTCAAGCCCAGCCAGGGCCGCGTGCCGATTGACCCCAATTACATCGGCCGCGTCGCCGGGCCGATGACCCGCACCGTGGAAGATGCCGCTTTGATGATGGAGGTGCTGGCCCTCCCGGACCGGCGCGACGCGATGGCCCTGCCCTATCAAAAGCTTGACTGGCGGGCGATGGAGCGCGACGTGAAGGGCCTGCGCATCGGCCTGTGGCTGAAGGCCGGGTGCGGCATGGCGGTGGAGCCGGACGTGCGCGCTGCGGTGGAGGCGGCAGCGGCGCGCTTTGCCGGGGCCGGGGCCATCGTGGAGCCGCTGAAACCCTTCCTGACGCCGCACATGCTGGACGGGCTGGACCTGTTCTGGCGGCAACGGGCGCTGGCCGAGATTACTGCCCTGCCAGAAGGGCGTCGCGAAAAAATCCTGCCTTTCATCCGGCAATGGGCCGAGGGGGCGCGGGGGACCAGCGGAGCGGCTTTGTTTGACGGCTTTTCGCAGATCATGGCGATGCGGTCGGCAGCGCATGCGGCCTTTGCCGGGGTGGATTACGTGCTCTCCCCCACCGCGCCCCTGCCCGCCTTCGCCGCCGGACTGCCCTGCCCCGCCAATGATCCGGCCCGCCCCTTCGGCCACATCGGCTTCACAATCGCCTTCAACATGAGCGACCAGCCGGCGGCTTCGGTCAATTGCGGCTATACGGCGGAGGGAATGCCGGTTGGGTTGCAGATTACCGGGCAGCGGTTTGACGATGTCGGGGTGCTGCAGATAGCGCGGGCCTGGGAGCGGATGCGCGGGGTGCAGCGGGCTTGGCCGGAAGCTTGAGCCGGGTGGAAAACGCTCCCCACCTGTGCTATCCCTCCCTCATGTCCACCGCCCGCATCGACCCGGCAACCGAACACGCCGTCCGCCTGTTTCTCGCACGCATCGCCGGTGCCTGGCCCGTTACCGGTGCCCGCCTCTATGGCAGCCGGGCGCGAGGGGATTTTGATGCGGACAGCGATGCGGATGTGGCCGTGTTTTTGAAGGGGGCGCGGGGGGAGCGGTCCAAGGCGGTCATTGAAATGGCGGGCATAGCCTTTGAAGTGATGCTGGAGACGAACATTTTGGTCTCGCCAATGCCGCTATGGGAAGAGGAATGGGCCAAGCCGGAAGCGTGGTCTAACCCGCGTTTGCTGGAGAATATTGAGCGGGAAGGAATTGTGCTGTGAAGGCCGACCATTTTATGCGCAAGGCGGATGATGCGCTCGCCTCGGCCCGACTGCTGTTTTCCAATGGTTTGCTGGATGATTGTTGCAGCCGCGCCTACTATGCCATGTTTGACGCAGCGCGGGCGGCGCTTGTGGTTTCAGAAGCACCAGTTGAAGCAGAAGTTGTACGCATT
>JAYVYA010000341.1:0-4493 GCA_043784745.1 Hyphomicrobiales bacterium | reverse complement strand
GAGTTTTCGCCGACGTTGCGGTCAAACACTTCGCCGTAATTGCCGACATGCTTGATGATGCGGTAGACCCAGTCATTGGTCAGGCCGAGGCCCTCGCCGAACTTGCCTTCGGCGCCGAGCAGACGCTTGATTTCGGGATTGTCGGACTTCAGCTTTTCATCGACATTGGCTTTGGTAACGCCCAGCTCTTCGGCGTTGACCATGGCAAAATGCGTCCACTTGACAATATTGAACCATTTCACATCATCCTGGCGCACGGCAGGTCCAAGCGGCTCCTTGGAAATGATTTCGGGCAACACGACATGCTCGTCCGCATTGGCCAGCTTGACCCGCTCGGCATAGAGGCCGGAAGCGTCGGTGGTGAACGCATCACAGCGCCCGGTTTCATAGGCCTTCAGCGTTTCGTCGGCTCCAGCGAAGACAACGCCTTCATATTTCATGTTGTTGGCGCGAAAATAATCAGCCAGGTTTAGTTCGGTCGTGGTGCCCTGCTGCACGCAGATCGACGCGCCAGCCAGTTCGAGCGCCGAAGACACGTTCAGCTTCTTGCGGACCATGAAGCCCTGGCCGTCATAATAGTTCACGCCAGCGAACAACAGGCCAAGCGCCGCCTCGCGGGACTCTGTCCAGGTGCCATTGCGGGCCAAAACATCAATTTCGCCGGTTTGCAACGCGGTGAACCTGTCCTTGGCCGACAGCGGCACAAACTTCACCTTGGTCGGATCATTGAAGATGGTGGCGGCCAAAGCGCGACAAAAATCAACGTCAAGACCGGCCCACTGGCCCTTGTCGTCCGGCAAGCCGAAACCGGCGAGGCCAGTGTTGGAGCCGCAGGTCAGCATGCCCTTGGCCTTGACGTTTTCCAGCGTGGAAGCGGCCTGTGCTGCGGAAGCCGCCAGCACAAGGGCGGTTGTCGCCAGCAAGGTTGCGAATAGCTTTTTCATGCGTCTTGTTCTCCCGGTGCGGCCCGGTTTCGGGCTCATGATGTCCCGGAGTGCGCCCCGTTTTACAAAGGCATCCCCTTTCCGGGCTGCTGGCCATAACAGGGGCTTTTGCAGCCACGGTCAAGAGCGTATTTCAAGCGGAGTGGAAGCCAAAGGGCTGTAAGCCGGGACGTCCGCCGCAATTCAGGGCAAAGCCGCAGCCTTTTTCGGTTTTCGCGCGGTCGCAACCGCTTTTTTTGCCGCCTGGCGGCGGGCAGCCTCCAGCGCCATGGCGCACCAGCGCTTCAATTCCTGGGGATCGCCATAAGCTGATATTGCCAAAGCCCAGTAGGGCATCTTCACCCCTGTGCCGGAATGGCCGTCATAAGTGAAGCGCGCGCAACCTGCTGCTTCGAAAACAGGTGCCGTTAGCGCATCACCCTTCATGTAGATATCACCCCGGATCATGCAGGCAAAGCAGAGTCCGTCGGCATAGACACCATGTGCGCCAAACATTTTGCGAATGCTGACCGGTCCAAATGGCCGAAGAATTCGCACAGGCTCGTCTCGTCCACCCCTGCCCCCTCAGGCTGGATGAACTGCCGCCATGGCTTCGGGCTTGACCGGCGTAATCGCCACACTCTCGCCGCAGCCGCAGGCCGAGGTCTGGTTGGGATTGTTAAAGACAAAACCGTTCGAGAGCTTTGACGTCTGGTAATCCATCTGCGTGCCGAGCAGGAACAGGATGGCCTTGGGGTCAATCAGCACCTTGACACCCTTGTCTTCAACCACTTCATCATGCAGCCCGACGTCCCCAGCCATTTCCATGGTATAGGACATGCCCGCGCAACCACCATTCTTGACGCCGACGCGCAATCCGGCCAGCGGCTGCTCGCTCGACGCCATGATTTCCAGCACGCGCGCTGCAGCCGCGTCAGTCAGCGACATGACCTTGAAACGGGACGATGCCATCAAAACCTCCGGTTTAGCCCTGGCAGAATCGCTTCGGCCAACAGCTTTAATATGGTGGGCAATAGTGAAGATTCCCAGTGCCCTCTATTTGCGGCGGTAATCACCGGCAAAGCTGACATTGTTGCCGCCGCACTGGCGGTTGTCTTCGACCATCAGGAACGGCCCAAGCCGCACCATCCGTATTTTGCAGGCGAATTCTTCGCCCTTGTCATAAGGCAGCGTTTTCCCGCCGTCTCCGATGGCAAAAGCAACCAGATTCCCGTCCAGCCTGACATTGGCATCAAACGCGCCAATATTGACGGCGCCGCGCTTCACCCGGGCCGGATCAAGCGCACCATAGGTCGCATCGCCATGCAGCACCACCATTCTGGCACCTTTTCCAGCCTTTACCGAAATGGATTGCTCGGGGTTGCCGCTCCACTCGCCAGCCCAGTCGTTGAGAGAGGCCGGTGCCGCCGCCGGTTCCTCTGTCAAAGCGCTCGCAGGGAGCCAGCCGGTGGTCTCCAGCCCCCTGGCATCGACATATTGCGCGCAGGCAAAGCCATTCTGCCGACTGCTGACGATGACAACATCGCCGCTCACCACAAAGCCCTTGCGCTGGCAGGAGGCACCCGCCGCCGGGCAACCCGCCTGTTCCGTGCCATTTTTAACGAAATTGGCATGCGGAGCTGCGCTGACTTTGGCCAGAGTAATCGTTTCAGGCGATGCCAGATCCGCCCACCCGTTGCAATTGCCCTCTGCCATTGCTGCGCTGGCCGACAGAATCAGCCCGCCCGAAAGTGCCAAACGCCCGATGAATTGCCGCATAATTTGCGCCCCTACCACATGTCCAGCGCCACGCGCGCCTCGTCCGACATCCGGCTCTGGTCCCATGGCGGATCGAACACCATTGTCACCTTGGCACCGGCAATGCCGGGCACGGCGGCCACCGCCGTCTCGACCCAGCCCGGCATTTCGCCCGCCACCGGACAGGCCGGGGCAGTCAGCGTCATGTCAATATTGACAAAGCGGCTGTCGTCGACATCGACGCGATAGATCAGGCCGAGCTCGTAGATATCGGAAGGAATTTCCGGATCATACACGGTTTTCAACGCCGCAATAATCTCGTCCGTCAGCCGGTCCAGCTCGGCTGGCGGAAAAGACGTGTCAAGGTCTATCGCTGGCCGGTTGGGCTGGTATTCAGTTTCGGCAAGGGCTTGGCCCGACATGGCTTGATCCTCTCAGGCAAACAGTTTTTGCGCTTTGGTCAGCGCCTCGGCGAGGGCATCGACCTCGGCCATGGTATTGTAGAGCGCAAACGAGGCGCGGCAGGTGGAGGTGACGCCAAAGCGCGCCAGCAAAGGCTGGGCGCAATGCGTCCCCGCCCGCACAGCCACGCCAGAGCGGTCTATCACCGTGGCAATATCATGGGCATGCACGCCTTTCATCTCAAAAGACAGGATAGCACCCTTGCCCGGTGCCGTGCCAAAAATCCGCAGCGAGTTGATCCGCGACAGGCGCTCATGGGCGTAGGCCCCCAGCGCCGCCTCATGCGCCGCAATATTTTCGCGCCCGATGTTTTCCATATAGTCCAGCGCTGCACCCAATCCAATGGCCTGGACGATGGGCGGGGTGCCCGCCTCAAACCGGTGCGGCGGCTGGTTGTAGCTGATGAAACCGGTGCGCACTTCGGCAATCATTTCGCCGCCACCCTGATAGGGCGGCAGCTTTTCCAGCCATTCCTTTTTGCCGTAGAGCACGCCAATGCCGGTGGGGCCGTAAACCTTGTGGCCGGTGAACAGGTAGAAATCAGCATCGAGGTCGCGCACATCGACCTGGAGGTGCACCGCGCCCTGCGAGCCATCGACCATCACCGGAATGCCGCGCGCATGGGCGATGCGGATAATGTCCTTGACGGGCACCACCGTGCCCAGCACGTTGGACATGTGGGTGATGGCGACAATTTTGGTGCGGGACGTCAGGGCTTTCTCAAATTCGTCGAGGCTGAACGAGCCGTCCTCGCCCACATCGACCCATTTCAGCACCGCGCCCTTGCGCTCCCGGTGGAAATGCCATGGCACGATGTTGGAATGATGCTCCATGATCGAGAGCACGATTTCGTCGCCCTCGCCGATATGGTCTTGCCCGAAAGATGCGGCGACCAGATTGATTGCCTCGGTGGCCGAGCGGGTAAAAATGATTTCATTGACCGAACCTGCGTTGAGAAAGGCCCGTGTCTTCTCCCGTGCGACCTCAAAAGCTTCGGTTGCGGCATTAGCCAGATAATGCAAACCCCGGTGAACATTGGCATATTCATGCTCGTACGCATGCACCAGCCGCTCGATCACCTGCCTCGGCTTTTGCGCCGAAGCCGCATTGTCAAGATAGACCAGTGGTTTTCCGTAGGGGCGCTCGTTCAGGATCGGGAAATCCGCGCGGATTTTCCCGACATCATACGGCGCGGGCTTGGTCATCATGTTCATCGTCTCATGCCTTTCGCTCGCCGAGCCAGGCGGCGACTTTTTCGCGCATCAGGGCAGCAGAACCTGCATCAGACATAGTGTCGAATACCTCGCCCGCAAAGGCTTCCAGCAACAAAGCTTCGGCCTCGGGCTTGGG
>JAYVYA010000340.1:0-3608 GCA_043784745.1 Hyphomicrobiales bacterium | reverse complement strand
TGCCAGACAGGGCCTTGACGAAATCAAACATCACTTCGCTGTTAATGCGCAGCGCTTCAAATGCCTTGGCATTGAGGGCGGTAAAGCCTTTTGTCGCGGTGGCGAAGCTGGTCTCCAGCGTGGCGGTTGCGTCTTCCGTCGCGCCCTTCACCTTTTCGTAGGCGGCTTTGCCCTGGGCAACGCCCTGCTCGGTCGCCTTGCGGAAGTTTTCCTGGGCGTTGGCAGCCTGAGTCGTCACCTGCTCAAACGCCTGCTTGCTCTGGACAATGCCGGTTTCGGTGGCCTTGACGATGTTTTCCTTGGCAATTGTGGCCTGGCTGGCCATGGCATCCAGCACAGGCTGGGCAGCCTGCGGGGCGGAAGCGGTGAAAGAAGAACCGGGGTTGACGGGCTTGAAGGAGGCGGGCGTTTTGGGGGCGGATGCCATGCTGAAAATCCTTTGGGTTTGGGGGAGGGGCAGTTGAATTACTTCTTGGGGGTTACGGCATTCTGGACGATGGTGCCCAGTTCCTTGGCCTGCGTCTGGAAATGAGCCATCTGGGACTTGAGGAAATCGCCCTGCAACGCCAGAACTTCGGTGAAGTCCTTGGCCTTCACCAGCTTCTGCGCCAGGTCGAGCGCAGCATTGACGTTGGTTTGGGCATAGCCCATCGCCTTTTCGCCCATTTCCTTGACATTGGTGGTCACGCTGGCAGTCTGGCCTTCGACCGAACCGGCGGCCTTCTGGGCAGCGCCGACAAAACCTTCAAAGGCCTTGCGGGCCTGATCGACGCTCTTCTCAGCAAAATCACGCATTTCCGGGGGAACTTCATAAGGGGCTTTTGCCATCATACTCTCCTGTGGCGGCGGCGCTAAAAGTTCCATCCCTGTCGTGCCGCCGATGTGAAGTCGGATCAGGGTGGTGTTGAAACAAGTCCCTAGTGCAGTTTATGCTGCAATGCAACATAATTGTGCAGTGCAAAATAAAAATTAATCATCTTGCGATTCTAATTGCTGCTCCGGCATGGACCACAGCCGTTTCTGGCGTTAGGATTTGATTAAGCACCCCGGTTGTGGCGCACATGCGAGTGCCAGAATGCTGGTGGTGGCCGCGTTGGCCATGCTTGTGCCTTGATTGTAATGTGTGCGTGATTGAGAAAGTGCCTGCCCGATGATCTCCGACATTTCCGCCAGCACCGCCGCACAAGACATTGCCGCCCTGATGAGCGATCCGGCACTGGCACACCTGCACATGGGTGGCGCGCCCGTCATACTGGCCAGTTCATCCCCGGTGCGCGTCATCTATGCCAGCGCCGCCGCCTGCAATCTGCTGGGCACGCGCGATCATGCGTTGCTGGCTGCCCGGCTGTTTGGCGGCCAGGATGCGGCCAGTCAGCGCCTGCAGCAGCTGGCTACCCGCATCAGCCCCGCACCCCCCCGGCTGGAACGGTTGCGCCTGTTCATTGGCGGCGGGGCCGAAACGCTGACGGCGCAGTGCAGCAGCGTGCGTGCGCCCTCGGGCGCTGTGTTGTTTGTGCTGGCCGCGCCCGGCGTGCGTCCGGCCTTGCTGCGCCATCCCGCACCAGAATTGCCGCTGGCAGAGGCAGCGGCGGCGGCAGGGGTGCCGGTGGCAGCGCTGGGCGCGGACGTTGCAGCAGCTTCACATGTGCCGCGCCCGTTGCCCGATGCCGCCCCATCCGGCGAAAGCCCTGTCTGCCCGGCGGCGGGTGACGCGCGTGTGGTCATGGAAGAAGCGACCCTTCCGCCCGCTAATCCGGAGGCGGGGTTTATGGAACCCGCTGCCCGCGCGCCCATCGTCCCCTCTGCCCCAGCTTCAGTTCCAGAACCGGGCCTTGCCCGAAATACGGGCAGGCCGGTGCGCTTTTCCTGGCGGTCAGACGGGCACCACAAGCTGACGGACGTGACGGACCCTCTGCTGAGAGCAACCGGCTTGCCGCGCGAGGCGCTGGTGGGCCACATCTGGAATGATATTGTCCACCGGCTCGATCTGGATGCGCAAGGGCATCTGGTCAGCACGCTGTCCAGGCACAGCACGTGGAGCGGGCTGGAAACGTTCTGGCCGCTGGCCGGAGGCGGCAAGACACTTTCGGTCACGCTGGGCGGTACGCCGCTGTTTGGGGCGGACCGGCATTTTCACGGCTATCGCGGTTTCGGCCTGATCGATTTTGACCGGATGCCTCTGGCACAGCCGCCAGGCCCGTCGCCGCAGGAATTGCCTGCAAAGGCTGCGCCTCCAGGCGCGGAAGCATTGGCCGGGCCGGAAGCGCCAGAACCGGTGGAGATTGCCCAGGAGGAGCCTGCCGCAGCGGACGTTCTTCATTCCTCTGCCGGGCTGGCCTTTCCGGCAAACGACCAGCACGGGCCCGCTGCTGCGCCGTCCGCCGCGCATTCCGCCGCGCCCGTGCCGCACGAGCCGCTGGTTTCGCTTGTCGCCAGCACGGACCAGCCCAGCCACCCGCCAGATCCAAAGATCGTTCGCCTGCGCCCGCCGCAGGTGCACCTCAAGCTCGCCCCGCCAGCCAGTTCCGGTGAGGCGGACAAGCCGGATGCCGCGTCGGCCGATCCAGCCAGCGGGGAGGGTGGCGCAGGCTTGCCTGTGACAGCCAGCAGCCTGTCCAGTTCCGAGCGGCAAGCCTTCAGCGAGATTGCCCGCTCCCTGACGGCCAAGATCAAGGATGCTGCGCCCGAAAATCTGGCCCCCGCCCCCATGAAGCCCGCGCCGCACAATCGCGTGGCGGAGCCTGCGCTGCCTGTTGCGGAAATGCCGGCGGTAACCGCGCCGGTACTGCCCGCGTGGCAGGATGCCAATGCGGCCCAGATATTCCAGCGCCTCCCGCTTGGCGTTCTTGTCAGCCGCAATGCCGAACCGCTGTTCATCAACCCAAGCCTGCTCGACCTACTGGGCTATGCCGATCCGGCGGCTTTCGTGGCAGCCAAAGGCTTTGCCCGGATGTTCCGCGGGCGCCAGCCCGAGCTACTCGATCCTGCGCCCGAGGGCGGCTCCCTCCCGGTGATCGGGGCCGATGGCGAGGTCATCCTCGCGGAAGGGCGACTGCAAACCATTGAATGGGACGGCCTGCCCGCCAGCCTGCTGACGCTTCGCCGCGCCGCCGAGACTGACCATGGTGCCCGGCTGCGCACGCTGGAGATGGAATTGCGCCAGCATGAAGGGCAATTGCGCGAATTACATTCGATTCTCGACACGGCGACGGATGGCGTTGCCATTCTCGACGATAACGGCCAAATCCTCTCACTCAACCGCTCTGCCGAAGCCCTGTTTGGCTATGAACAGAATGAGGTGGCCGGCGAGCCGTTCACCATGCTGGTGGCCAAGGGCCAGCAGCAGGCGGCGATGGATTATCTGGAGGGAATCAAGACCAATGGCGTCGCCAGCGTGCTCAATGACGGGCGCGAATTTCTGGGCCGCGCCCGCCAGGGCGGCGCAATTCCGCTGTTCATGACTTTGGGCCGGGTCGGGCCGGGGGTTAACCCGAAATTCTGCGCCATTCTGCGCGACCTGACGCAGTGGAAAAAGGTCGAGGGTGAACTGGGCGATGCCCGCCGCGAGGCCGAGCGGGCCAGCCAGCTGAAATCCGACTTCCTCGCCA
>JAYVYA010000339.1:0-6629 GCA_043784745.1 Hyphomicrobiales bacterium | reverse complement strand
GGTGGGGATGATGGTGCTGACGCGGCCCGGCGAACCGTCGATCGAGGCGGTCGACTCCACCGTGTCCTTGACGCATTTCAGGCCGACCCAGGTGCCGGTATAGCGGCTCATGGCAAAGCCCATCAGGCCAAAGTCCAATATCTCCTGCACGCCGGCGGGCGAGAGGATCGGGATCATCTTGTCGAGCAGGTCAAACTCGGACTGGTGGGCGGTGGTGGAGGATTCGGCGGTGTGATCATCGCCCATCAGCGCCAGCACGCCGCCATGGCGCGAGGTGCCGGCAAGGTTGGCGTGGCGGAACACGTCACCCGAGCGGTCCACCCCCGGCCCCTTGCCATACCAGATGGAGAACACGCCGTCATACTTGCCTTCCCCCCGCATTTCGGCCTGCTGAGCGCCCCAGATGGCGGTGGCGGCCAAGTCCTCATTCAGTCCGGGCTTGAAGACGATGTCATTGGCCTTGAACAGCTTTTCGGCCCGCAGAAATTGCTGGTCCAGCCCGCCCAGCGGCGAACCGCGATAGCCGGAGACAAAGCCCGCCGTATTCAGCCCCGCCAGCCGGTCGCGCTGCTTTTGCATCAGCAGCAGGCGGACAATCGCCTGCGTGCCCGAGCAGAAGATGCGCGATTTCGACAGGTCATATTTGTCGTCGAGGGAGAGGGGGGCAGGGTCCGGGTTTGCGAGTTTCAGCAAGGGACGGCTCCTTCAATTCAACCTCCCCAACCATACGGCAAATTGCAGCAGACGCGGTAATGATATCTGGCCCTGGCAAAAGCCGTGCATCAATCAGAAAAACAAGGCCATCAGACCGAGCGCCACGATCGCTCCAATCAATCCAAAGGCCAGAACGTAACGGACATTGTGGTGGGTCACGCCTTGCCGCGCCTGCTCGGTCGACAATGTGATTTGGGCCTTGTCTGTTTCAGGTGCCATGGCCACTCTCCTGAATGAACCTTGTGCAGGGGCAACGCCTGCCGGGCAAATTTGTTCCCGAAGGGCGACGCCGGCGATGTCGCCCGCCTTTCTCATCGTCCTGAAGCTTGGTCGATTGACCAGCCTTTTTTGCGGTGGCGAGCCGGTGCAGGCAATTGACGCGTGCATGGGCAAATGTCTATCATGACTTTGTTGACCACCTGCGCGCCGGTTTACGTCACACGAGAACGGCTGACCCAATTGCCCCCCTTGCGCGCGGGGGCAAAAACAGGCTCAAACAGGCGCGGAGGCCTTTCCGCCCGGCAATGCAAGAACGACATGGCACGATCAGGCGACAGCGAAACCACCAGGCTAGACGATGCAGCGCGGGCGGGCTGGCTTTACTACATGGCCGGTAATACCCAGGACGAGATTGCGCGAAAACTCGGCATTTCCCGCCAGTCGGCCCAACGGCTGGTAACCCTGGCGGTCACCGAGCGGCTGATCAAAATGCGGCTGGACCACCCGATTGGCCGCTGCCAGGAGCTGGCGGCGGGCCTGCGCCAGGCTTTCGGGCTGGGCTTTTGCGAGATTGCCCCCTCCGACCCGGAATCGCCTTCCTCCACGCTTGGCATTGCCGAACTGGCGGCGGTTGAGATGGAGCGCTGGCTGCGCTCGCCCGAGCCGATTATCATGGGGCTGGGCACCGGGCGCACCTTGCGCGCCACCGCCGACCAGCTGCCGCGCATGGAATGCCCGCAGCACAAGCTGGTCAGCCGCCTTGGCACAATCAAGGCCGATGGTTCGGCGACGTTCTATGATGTCATCATCAAGATTTCCGACACGATCCGCGCCCCGCATTACCCGATGCCCCTGCCGGTCTTCGCCCGCACGGCGGCGGAGCGGGCGCTGCTGACCAGCCTCGAATCGGTCCGAAATGTCGTCAGCCTGGCGGAAAAGGCCGACGTGACCTTTGTCGGCATCGGCCATCTCGGCGAGAAATCCCCCTTTCTGGAAGACGGGGTGATTTCGCTTGCCGAAGTCGAGGGGCTGCGGGCCCTGGGGGCCGTGGGCGAGATTACCGGCTGGGCCTTTGACTCCAACGGCCAGGTGGTCGAGCACCAGACCAATGCCCGCGTCACCAGCGTGCAGTTCGGCCCGCCGGGCCAAAACCATGTCATCGGCGTCGCCATGGGCGCGGCACGGCGCGGGGCCATGCTGGCTGCCCTGCGGGGCAAACTGGTGACGGGACTGGTGACCGACGAAATGACGGCTGAATATTTGCTCGGACAATGAGTGCAAGGCCGATTGAACTGGCAAGCCTCAACCGGTGCAGCGGCCATGAACGATTTGGTGCAGTGCAGCGACGATTCCCTATTGACATGACAACGCAATGAGCGCGAATATCTGCCCGCATTTGCAACAAATGCTCATATGAAAAATTCCTGGGAGGAAACGATGAAGATTGCGATCCGTTCGCTTATGGGTGCGTGCGCTCTGGCGTGTTTTGCCCTGCCGGCTGCCGCCGCTGAAGTTACCCTGACCATCGCCACCGTCAACAATGGCGACATGATCCGCATGCAGAAGCTGACGGATGATTTCACCAAGGCCAATCCCGACATCAAGCTCACCTGGGTGACGCTCGAAGAGAACGTGCTGCGCCAGAAGGTGACGACCGACATTGCCACCAAGGGCGGCCAGTTCGACGTTCTGACAATCGGCACCTATGAAGTTCCGATCTGGGGCAAAAAGGGTTGGCTGGTGCCGCTGACCACCATCGACGATCCCGCTGACCTGCTGCCCGCCATCCGTTCCGGTCTTACCGTAGACGGCAAGCTCTATGCCTCGCCGTTCTATGGCGAAAGCTCAATGGTGATGTACCGCAAGGATTTGATGGAAAAGGCCGGGCTGAAAATGCCGGATGCCCCGACCTGGGATTTCATCAAGCAGGCTGCCGACAAGATGACCGACAAGGCTGGCGAAGTCTATGGCGTTTGCCTGCGCGGCAAGGCGGGCTGGGGCGAGAACATGGCCTTCATCACCGCCACCGCCAATTCGTTTGGCGCTCGCTGGTTTGACGAAAAGTGGGGTGCCCAGTTCAACACTCCGGAATGGAAGAAGACCATGGAATTCTACGTTGGCCTGCTCAAGGCTGACGGTCCTCCCGGCGCTGCCTCCAACGGCTTCAACGAGAATCTGGCCCTGTTCAATGCCGGCAAGTGCGGCATGTGGATTGACGCGACCGTGGCTGCTTCCTTCGTGACCGGCAAGGATTCCAAGGTGGCTGACAAGGTCGGTTTCGCCCTGGCTCCCGACAACGGCCTTGGCAAGCGCGGCAACTGGCTCTGGGCATGGTCACTGGCGGTTCCTACCGGTTCGGCCCATCCGGCTGAAGCGCAGAAATTCGTCTCCTGGGCAACCAGCAAGGCTTACACGGCGCTTGTTGCCTCCAAGGAGGGCTGGGCCAATGTTCCTCCGGGCACCCGCACTTCGCTGTACGCCAATCCGGAATACCAGAAGGTTCCCTTCGCCAAGATGACGCTGGATTCGATCAATGCAGCTGATCCCGCTCATCCGACAGTGAAGCCTGTTCCGTACACCGGCGTGCAGTTTGTCGCCATTCCCGAATTCCAGGGCATGGCCACCACGATCGGCCAGCAGTTCTCCGCAGCTCTTGCTGGCACCGTGACCGTTGACGCAGCCCTGGCTTCCGCCCAGGCTACGGCAGAAGCTGAAATGAAAAAGGGTGGCTACATCAAGTAGCGCCAGCCTTCCCTGACAGGGCCGTTCCATAGCGGTCCTGGGGCTTTCTCCCGGCCCCAAGTCCCCTCCCCGTTCGCGGGGAGGGGCACTATTTGCGAACAACCGTCACATTGCCGCAAGCCGCGCGTCGCTGCATTTCAACGGGCGCGCGGGCCGGTGAAACATATGCCCGATACCGGCCGCGTTTGAGACAAGGAGGTTGCGGATGGCGACGAAACAGACACAAACGCTGGCCCGCCTGATGGTGGCGCCCTCCGTCATCCTGCTGTTCATGTGGATGATCGTGCCGCTGCTGATGACGCTGTATTTCTCGACCCTGCGCTACAGCCTGCTGGATGCCGACAACATCCGCTTCGTCGGCTGGCAGAACTACGGCTATTTTCTCACCGACCCGACCTTTTTCACCGCCATTTACAATACGCTGGTGCTCGTGGGTTCCGT
This sequence comes from Hyphomicrobiales bacterium, assembly GCA_043784745.1. Taxonomy (GTDB): domain Bacteria; phylum Pseudomonadota; class Alphaproteobacteria; order Rhizobiales; family Beijerinckiaceae; genus JAYVYA01. The sequence goes on along the minus strand of JAYVYA010000339.1, from coordinate 2,513 downwards.
GCTGCTGATCAGCGTCGGCGGCGGCATTCTGGTCGCGCTGCTGATGGACCAGCAGATTTTCGGGCGGCCCATCGTGCGGCTGATGGTGATTGCGCCCTTCTTCGTCATGCCCACGGTCAGCGCGCTGGTGTGGAAAAACCTGCTGATGAACCCGGTTTCGGGGCTTTTCGCCTGGCTGGCAAAGTCCATGGGGCTGCCCGCAATCGACTGGTTCACGCATTACCCCATGCTTTCGGTCATCATCATCGTCTCCTGGCAATGGCTGCCCTTCGCCAGCCTGATCCTGCTGACCGCGCTGCAATCGCTCGACGGCGAGCAGAAGGAGGCGGCGCAGCTCGACGGGGCCAAAAACTTCGCCTTTTTCTTCCACATCGTGCTCCCGCACATCGCCCGCGCCATCACCGTGGTGGTGCTGATCGAGACGATTTTCCTGCTCAGCGTGTTTGCTGAAATCCTTGTCACCACCAATGGCGGGCCGGGCACGGCCACCACCAATATATCCTACCTCGTCTATGCCCAGGCCTTGCTCAATTTCGATGTCGGCGCGGCCTCTGCGGGCGGGATTGTCGCTGTCGTGCTCGCCAATATCGTTGCCATCTTCCTGATGCGCATCGTCGGCAAGAATTTGGAGAAATAGTCATGGCCCTCAAACAAAAATTGAGCGCCCGCATCGGCATGACGATCCTGGCGTGGACGGTTGGCGGGCTGATCTTCTTCCCGATCCTTTGGACATTCCTGGCCAGTTTCAAGACCGAGCTGGATGCCTTTTCCCTTCCGCCAAAACTCTTGTTCTTTGACTGGACCACGGAGAATTATGCGGAAGTGCAGTCACGCTCCAACTATCTGAAGTTTGCCTATAACTCGATTGTCCTGTCGGTCGGGGCCAATCTGGTGGGGCTGCTGATTGGCGTGCCCGCCGCCTGGGCCATGGCCTTTGCGCCCGCCAGGCGCACCAAGGACCTGTTGATGTGGATGCTCTCCACCAAAATGATGCCGGGCGTCGGCGTGCTGGTGCCGATGTATCTGATTTTCCGGGACTGGAAGCTGCTCGACACCCATATTGGCATCGGTTTCGTGCTGCTGATGATGAACCTGCCGATCCTGATCTGGATGCTCTACACCTATTTCAAGGAAATTCCGGTCGATATCCTTGAGGCTGCGCGCATGGACGGCGCGAAACTTTGGGCCGAGATCGTCAACGTGCTGATGCCAATGGCATTGCCTGGCATTGCCTCAACGCTGCTGCTGTCGATCATCCTGTCGTGGAACGAGGCGTTCTGGACGCTGAACCTGACGACATCGAAAGCCGCGCCGCTGACGGCTTTCATCGCCTCCTATTCCAGCCCCGAGGGCCTGTTCTGGGCCAAGCTGTCGGCGGCTTCCACGCTGGCCATCGCCCCGATCCTGATCCTTGGCTGGTTCTGCCAGAAGCAGCTGGTGCGCGGCCTGACCTTTGGCGCGGTGAAATGAAACCGTCCTTGCGAGCAGCGCTGGCGGCGAAGCAATCCGTTACGAGTATCTGGCAACCCACTCGTTTACTTCGATTGGCTCGCAATGACAAACCGGGAAGGCAATGACGATGGGCAAAATCCAGTTAAGCAGGGTCACCAAGGACTTCGGCAGCCTCCGGATCATCAATGGCGTTGACCTGACCATCGAAGACGGTGAGTTCACGGTTTTCGTCGGCCCCTCCGGTTGCGGCAAATCCACCTTGTTGCGGCTGATCGCCGGGCTGGAAGACATGACCTCCGGCAATATCGCCATTGATGGCCGCGATGTTACCGCGGTTGGGCCGTCCGAGCGCGGCCTGTCCATGGTGTTCCAGTCCTACGCGCTGTATCCGCACATGAGCGTGCGCAACAATATCGCCTTCCCGCTGAAAATGGCCAAGCAACCAAAGGAAGTGATCGACGCTAAAATCAAGAAGGCGGCGGCCATCCTCAACCTCACCGACTATCTCGACCGCCGCCCCGGCCAGCTTTCCGGCGGCCAGCGCCAGCGCGTCGCCATTGGCCGCGCGATTGTGCGCGAACCCAAGGCATTCCTGTTTGACGAACCGTTGTCCAACCTCGATGCCGCCCTGCGCGTGCAGATGCGGCTGGAAATCGGCGACCTGCACCAGAGCCTGAAGACCACGATGGTCTATGTGACGCATGACCAGGTTGAGGCCATGACCATGGCTGACCGGATTGTCGTGCTCAGCAAAGGGTCGGTAGAGCAGGTGGGATCGCCGCTGGAACTCTACAACAAGCCGAAAAACCTTTTCGTCGCCAGCTTCATTGGATCGCCCACCATGAACATGGTGACCGGTGCGCCCGCCGCCAAGCGCGGGGCCATCACAATTGGCGTGCGGCCCGAGCATTGCGATATCTCGACCAGCGCCGGTGAATGGCCCGCCAGAGTGCGGCTGGCCGAGCATCTGGGGTCCGACACCTTCCTCTATCTGGAGGCCGACGGGATTGGCCCGGTCAATGTGCGGCTATCCGGTGAAGCACCCAGCCAGCCCGGCCAGC
>JAYVYA010000338.1:0-2040 GCA_043784745.1 Hyphomicrobiales bacterium | reverse complement strand
GCTCGGCATCCAGAAATCAATGGCAAGATAGGGGTACACATTCACCTTTCCGGCAAAATCAGCAGGTGGCCAGCCAGGCAGGTAAATCGCTGGCATCTTTAACAGGGTATCGCGCACCTTGATTGAAAGAATTTCGTCCATCATGATTCCAGGTCCAATGCAACTGGCTCCATGCCACCGGCAAGGCGAGAGCTTGTGGGGTGCCTCGAATGGCGGCACCGCTTCCTGCGCCCGCGCTGGCCCGCAGGTCGCAGGCCCGCCCGCCAGCACCGCAATTCCCAAAACAAAATACGATCGCAACCACATAAAATTCACTTTCCGGCAAGATGGAAGGCCATGCCTCTAAAGTCTCATTGAAATTGGCAGTTTGCCGATACACCTGTCAAGCCGATGTCAATTAAAAGTCCCCCTCACATTGTCGCCCCAATCTGCCACGGCACGAACTCCGCATCGCCATACCCCAATGCCTCGGATTTCGATTTCTCGCCGGAGGCCACCCGCAACACTTGCGCAAAAATCTCCTCGCCCTTGGCCTGAATGCTGACGCCATCCAGCACGTCGCCGCAATTGATGTCCATGTCGTCGATCATGCGCTGGTAGATATCGGTGTTGGTGGCCAGCTTGATCGAGGGCACCGGCTTGCAGCCATAGGCGGAGCCCCGGCCGGTGGTAAAGCACAGGATGTTGGCCCCGCCCGCCACCTGCCCGGTGGCCGAGACCGGATCATAGCCCGGCGTGTCCATGTAGACGAAGCCTCTGGCCTTCACCGGCTCGGCGTAGTGATAAACGCCGTTGAGTGTCGTCGTGCCGCCCTTGGCCGCCGCGCCGAGCGACTTTTCCAGGATGGTGGTCAGGCCGCCCAGCTTGTTGCCGGGCGAGGGATTGTTGTTCATCTCGCCGCCATTGCGGGCGGTATAGCTCTCCCACCATTTGATCATGCCCACCAGCTTTTCGCCAATTTCGCGGCTGGCGGCGCGGCGGGTCAGGAGGTGCTCGGCCCCGTAAATCTCCGGCGTTTCCGACAAAATCGCCGTGCCGCCGTGCTGCACCAGTTTGTCCACCGCCGCACCCAGCGCCGGATTGGCGGTAATGCCGGAATAGCCGTCGGAGCCGCCGCATTGCAGCGCCAGCATCAGATTTGAAGCTGAAACGGTTTCCCGCGTCACGGCATTGGCGGCGGGCATCATCTCGGTCAGGCGGGCGATGCCGGCCTCCACCGTCTTGCGGGTTCCGCCGGTCTCCTGAATGGTCATGGTGCGGAACGTCGGGCTTTCCTCCATGCCATATTCCTTCTTCATCCGGCCAATCTGGAAGACTTCGCACCCCAGGCCGACCAGCAGCACGCCGGCCAGGTTGGGATTGCTGGCATAGCCCCATTGCGTGCGCTTCAGCGCCTCAAAGCCCTCGCCCTTGTCGGCGATGCCGCAGCCGGTGCCGTGCACCAGGGCAATCACGCCGTCGATGTTGGGATAATTGTCCAGCAGGCCCGAGCGCTCGATCTCTTTTGCCATGAACCGCGCCACCGAGGCCGAGCAATTGACGCTGGTGAGAATGCCCAGATAATTGCGGGTGCCGACCTTGCCGGAGGCTCGCTTGAAGCCCTGAAACACCGCCTGCTTTTCCACTGGCAAGATCGCCTCGTGCCGGGCACCCTCGGCAAAATGATAGTCGCGGGCAAAGTCGTGCATTTCCACATTATGCTCGTGCAGCCATTCCCCCGCCGCCACCGGCACGGCGGCAAACCCAATGATCTGGCCAAACTTCAGGACAGGCGCGCCTTTGGCCAGATCGTAGATGGCCATCTTGTGGCCCTTGGGGACGCGCTGGCGGGCGATAATGCCCTCCGCCATCGCGCCGGGATTGATCGCGTCCACCGCCACCAGTACATTGTCGTGGGCATGCAGCCGCAGCACGCGGGGCTGGGAGGGGTTGGAACTGATCGCCTGTGTCATGGTTCTGTCTCTGGTGTCAGGGTTTCAGGCGGAGAACATGCCGGGATGGCCCAGGGCGAAATCCTCGAACAGGGCCGTCGTTATTTTC
>JAYVYA010000337.1:0-3051 GCA_043784745.1 Hyphomicrobiales bacterium | reverse complement strand
TGTCGGCGGGCTTCTCCCGGTCATCCTTGTGCACGATCTTGATTGCGCCGGTTTCATCAATCGTCGGCATTTCGGCTTGCATGGCCGCGAACGCATCATCAAAGGCGCGGCGAGCCTCACGGGCCTGCACATTCTCGTGCATTTTCATAAGCCTTTCCATCGCGTCAATATTGACGTTTGGGTTGCTGGCAAGCTGGCCGATCATCGAAATGATGGTTGCGCTTTCGGACTGGACTGCGGAGAGCGCGTGCGAATCCTGTTGGAGGGCTAGGGCGGTCATCGTGTATCTCCCTCAATATTGCGTTCGAGCGCGGCCTTGTTGCGCCGCCAGTGCATGCGATTGCGCAGTTCGCCGAATGCGATGGATGCAACCGCGCAAAACATGATGATTGCGCCAACGGGGACCGCCCATTCGGGGGCGGCGGATGCCTCGCACTCGCCAGCGCGGGCGGTGGCGGGGTTGAGCACCACATACCAGCCAATGGCGGATGCGACGGAAAGGGCAAAGCCACCAGCCTCGCCAATGCGTTCAAGACGGGTCATGCTGCGCTCCACATTGGTTTAAGACCAAGCAATAGCCGCAAGGCGTTGATCTCGGCTTGGTAACCTTTGATTACCGCGTCGCTCCAAAGATGATGGCGGCAGTCGTAGCGGCGGAAAAGTCGATTAAGCTCGTGCCTGTTCTGAATAAGCTGTCGGCTCATAGCGCGCTCCCCTGATAGGCTTGCGACATGGTGTTGTGCTCGTCGAAGTCGGAGACGAGTTCCGCGTCGTCCTCATCCGCATCCAGCCACAGACAATGGAGGCAGTCGCCCTGCAGGTCGGCCAAATATCCAGCCACGGCAGAAACCTCGTCAGCGTGACCCCCGGCGCACAGATTGATATCCAGAGCCTCGCGGGTGGCCGCGACAATATCTTGCGCAAAGGCGTGCCGGTCGGCGGCGCTCCAGTCGAGATCACCAATTTTGGGGATCAAGTCGGTGAAGATTTTGGCGATCTTCTGCTGTGCGCCCGGTTCGGAAATGATGGTGGTTTCTTGGGACCGATCGATGGCGTCCAGAATGTGGACGGCATCCCTTTCGTCCGGGTCCAGCCGTGAAAGGGCATCGATCAGGAAGCGGGCCATTACGCTGCCTCCCCATGATGGTCAATTTTGCTTGTTGACCGTTTCGGAGGTTTTTGCGGAACAATTTCGTTCTGGAACAAAATTTCCCACTCGGCCCGCAATTCACTCAATGCCCCCGGTTCGGAAAAATCACCACCAATGCGGTATGCAAATTGTCTTGCAATCTCGAACAGGACTGATTTTGGACATTTATCAAACCACGCCATCTCATCGCGAGACATAGGCGGCAGCCAGTTTTTGAGATTTGCCATTTCACCCTCCACCCGTCCGGTCCGGCGCAATGCCGTGCTGTTGGTGTGAGGGGATAGTAGCGATATTCGCTACTATGTCAAGCGGTTTTGTAGCAATTATAGAAACAATTTTTGCTGCCAAATTCGCAGCGTTTGGTGTTGACAACGTAGCTTTTATAGATACATGTTCAAAACATGGAACCTGCATCATCGATCATCAACGCTTTGGGTGGACCGGCTATCGTCGCAAGGGTGGCGGGTGTGCACCGCACCCGCGTGTTCAAGTGGAGGTGGCCCCGCGAAAGAGGCGGGACGGATGGAACTATTCCGTCGCGCCATATTCCAGCGCTGCTCAGCTACGCAAAGACCCACGAGATTGCCCTTTCGCTGAATGATTTCTTTCCATCCCCCGAAACCGGAGCCGCCGCAACATGAAAAATAGTCCTTCCCATGCCGTTGAAATGGAAGACCGGAAAGGTCGTCGCAATTCGCGGGAAATCGGGTTTGTGGCGTCTACGAAGATTTTCAATCCGAAACTGCGGCTGTCGCCGCACATTCCTTCTGACCTTTCCCGCTATACCGGCGCGAAGCTGCGGTTGATCCGCGCCCGCACCCATAATTTTCGCGGCGAGGTGCAGCGGTGATCTACGACCCCACGCGCCACATGCTCCGCAATCTCGCCATTCTGGCCTGTGCCAGCTTTGCCGCCGGGATTATGGCGTGCTTGCTGGCCATCGAACTCTGGGGTCCGCATGTCTGAGCGCACCGTCTCCTACCAGTGCCGTGAATGCGGCGGCCCTATCAGCCCCGTTGTCAGCGCCAGCGGCAAGGTGTCGATTGAATCATGCCCCAAATGCGGCTGGTTCAACTGCGCGCCGCTGGTGACAGCGCCGCCGCCTGTGCCCCTCGCCTGCCGTCTCGATTTGGCGAGGGCGTTATGACTTGCAGCGAGGCGAGAAACCCGCTGGGGCGCTCAGCCGGGGGAGCGTGCAAGGACGCCCCGGCGATTATTCACGAATCCGCTGCGCAATCCTCCCCTCTGCGCAGCGGTGTCTTGGCCGGGGTGACGGCTTCGGCCTCCCCCGGTCATTTTTCTTCTGGTCGGGCTTCTGGCCCTTAGCCGGGTGTGTGTGGCGCTGGCCAAATGGTGTGCGCCGAATATCGAAGGAGTGAGCGATGACAACGGGGCATAATTCGGGCGCGGTCGCGGGCGAACAATTGCGCGCGTTCGTCGAGAGGCAGGAGAAAGTTCAAGCTGAGATTGATGATCTCAATGCCGACAAATCAGAGATTTTCGCAGAGGCCAAAGGCTATGGTTATGATGTGAAAATCATCAAGGAAATTCTGAAAATACGCCGCAAAGACCCCGCCGCGCAGGCTGAATTTGATGCCGTGCTGGACCTCTACAAAAACGCGCTGGATATGTCATGACGCCAGCCCCTCACGTGCACGCACGAGTCGTCCTCCAAGATGCCTCCACCGAGACACAGCGCCAGCGGGCGATTGTCGACTATCTCCGCCGCTGCGTGACGCCTTGGGTTTTTCATGTTCCCAATGGCGGGCTGCGTGATCCGCGTGTGGCGGCAAAGCTCAAGGCCGATGGTGTGCTTCCCGGCGTCCCGGATATTGGCGTCGTGCTGCCCGGTGGCAAAATTCTCTGGATCGAGGTCAAGGCCCCCGGCGGCCGGCTGAGTG
>JAYVYA010000336.1:0-1760 GCA_043784745.1 Hyphomicrobiales bacterium | reverse complement strand
GCGCCCGCCGCGCGGACTTCTGGGCGGCATGACGGAATTTCCGGGCACGGAATGGGCCGTTGATTTTAAGGAGGCTGGCGCACGCGCGCCCCTGGCGGTCCCGCTCAAGCGATTGCCGGGAACAGTGGCACATGTGTTTACGCATTTTTCGCTGGCGCTGGCGGTGTTCACCGGACGGGCGGGCGAGCAGACGGCAGCACCGGAGGGTGCCTTCTGGGTCGGGGAAGCCGAGCTGGAAAAACTTGCCTTGCCGGCCCTGATGGTGAAAGTGGCGGGAAAAGCCCAGGGAAAAACATGAAAATTGAATTTGAACCCGACCATCTGGTGATCACCATCGGCAAACGTGTGGTGCATGTGCCCTGCGCCAGCGAGGGCGAGACGGCCATCATCAGCCTCGACGAAGTCAGTGAATGGCATGTGCCTGCGGGCGAGGAAATCGGCATTGCCGATTTGTCGAAAATCACCGTGCTGATTGAGAAAGTGTTTGAAGCGCGCGGGCAGGATGTGGAATTTGAATAGTCTGGCACGCGGGCCGGGCTTATTCTGCCGCTTGCCGCATGCCGGCGCGGATGGATGAGCGCAGGTCATCGATTGGGGCGAGCGTGCCGGCCTGCTCCATGTGCCAGAAAGTCCAGCCATTACAGGCGGGCAGGCCTTGCGCTAGGGCACCGATTTTGTGGATGGAGCCGATGATGGCCCCCAGCGCCAGCGTGCCGTCGGCCCGCACCATGGCGCGGTGGCGGGCTTTGGCATCCGTCAGCCAGGTGCCAGGCGCTATCAGGCCAGCCTCGATGACGCTGGAAAAGGCCACGCGCGGCTCAGTGCGCTTGCTGGGGGCGGGAGCCAGCGCTGCCTCATCCAGCGGCAGCACCGCATCAATCCGCAGGCGGGCGGCTTTGGCATAGCCTGGATCCCGCTCCATGCCGATGAAATTGCGGCGCAGGCGCTTGGCCACAGCACCGGTGGTGCCGGTGCCAAAAAACGGATCGACTACGACATCGCCGGTGCGCGAGGCGCTGAGCAGGATTCGGGCAAGCAGGGCTTCGGGCTTTTGCGTCGGGTGGGTTTTAACGCCATCCTCGCCCTTGAGCCGCTCGGCACCGGTGCAGAGCGGGAAAAACCAGTCCGAGCGCATCTGGCAATCTTCATTGCCGGCCTTCAGCGTCTCGTAATTGAAGGTATAGTTTTTAGCCTGCGGGCTTTTGGAGGCCCAAATCAGGGTTTCATGGGCATTGGTAAAGCGGCGGCCCCGGAAATTGGGCATGGGATTGGCCTTGCGCCAGACAATGTCGTTGAGAATCCAGAAGCCAAGGTCTTGCAGGATGGAGCCAACGCGGAAAATATTGTGGTACGAGCCGATGACGAACAGCGTGGCATCCGGCTTCATGGCGCGGCGCGCCGCCGTCAGCCAGTCACGGGTAAAGCGGTCATAATCGGCAAAACTGGCGAATTTGTCCCATTCGTCATCCACCGCATCGACCACAGACTGGTCGGGGCGGGACAGGGTATTTTCCAGCTGAAGATTGTAGGGCGGATCGGCAAAAACCAGATCGACGCTGGCTTCGGGCAACGAGAGCAAGGCCTCGATGCAATCGCCGGGGATAATCTGGTTGAGGGGCAGCAGCCGGGGAGCGGGTGCAGGGCGAGCGGACGAAGTCCCAGTACGCGAGACCAGGATCTGGGACTTCGTGCCGTATTTCTCAGCTAACGCGCTACGCATGAACACAACCGCCTACACTACTCACGAAAATGAATATCAC
>JAYVYA010000335.1:0-5121 GCA_043784745.1 Hyphomicrobiales bacterium | reverse complement strand
CCCGCCACCTCCCCTAAACTCCGCCCCATGCCCGCCCCCCTCGCCCCGTCCGCCCTCGACACCCTCGCCGCCGCCGCCCGCGCCGCGCAAGCCAGGGGTCCGCCGCCGGTCGAGCGCTGGAACCCGCCGTTTTGCGGCGACATTGACATGCGGATCGCGCGGGACGGGACGTGGCATTATCTTGGCACCCCCATCGGCCGCCCGGCGCTGGTCAAGCTGTTTGCCTCGGTTTTGCGCAAAGACCCCGAGGGCTTCCGGCTGGTGACGCCGGTGGAGAAGGTGGGCATTGTGGTGGAGGATGCGCCGTTTTTGGCGGTGGAAATGCGGGTGGAGGCTGGGCCGGTGCTGCATTTTCGCAGCAATGTCGATGACTGGGTGGCGGCGGGGCCGGAGCATCCCTTGCGGTTTGAGCCGGGTGCGGCGGCGGGCCTCAAGCCCTATGTCCATATTCGCGGCGGGTTGTGGGCGCTGCTGACGCGGGCGCTGTTCCATGATCTGGCCGAATTGGGCGAGACGCAGGTGGTGGATGGCAGGCAAATGTTTGGCATCGCGTCGCAGGGGGCATTCTTCGCCATGGCCCCGGCCAGCGATATGGCAGGCCACGCATGAGCGAGGTGTTTTCGCGGGCCAACCTGCAAGCCCGGCTGCTGCAAAGCCCGGGGGTAAATGCCTTCAGCCCGCCCCATCCGCGCCATGGCGACCATGTGCTGAACCTTGATCTGGCCGATGCTGCCGCCCGCCCCGCCGCCGTGCTGGTGCCTTTGGTGGCGCATGCGGCGGGGATGAATGTGCTGCTGACCCAGCGCGCCGCCGCGATGCGCGACCATTCCAGCCAGATTGCGTTCCCCGGCGGCAAGATTGATGCAGCCGACGGCTCGCCGCTTGAGGCCGCCCTTCGCGAGGCGGAGGAGGAAATTGGCCTTGCCCGCCGCCATATCGAGCTGCTGGGCTATCTCGATCCCTACCAGACCGGCACGGGTTTTCGCATCCAGCCCGTGGTGGCTTTGGTGATTCCGCCGTTTGCGCTCGCCATCAACGCCGGCGAGGTCGAGGCCGCCTTTGAAGTGCCGCTGGCGTTTTTGATGAACCCGGCCAACCACCTGCGCCATTCCCGCCTCTGGCAGGGGCGCGAGCGGTTTTTCCATGCTATGCACTATCGCGAGCGCTATATATGGGGCGCAACGGCAGGCATTCTGCACAATTTGTACGAGAGGCTGGCTAACTGATGCTCAGGGTGATTGGCGAACCGATGGCGCTGTTTCTGTCGCCGTTTGTGGTGTACGCATTGTTTGTGCTGGCTTTTTCCAGTCGGCTGGAGGAGGGCAAGGCGTGGTCCTCCGGGCATGTGTCGCGGCTGGTGCTGGCCGGGCTGGCTTTGGCGCTGGCGGGCATCCTGCTGTTTGGCTTCGGGGCGGAGCGGCACCAGGGCAAATACATCCCCGCCCATATCGAGGACGGCCAGCTCGTGCCGGGGCGGATTGAATAGGGTGTCATGAGCCAGCGCTTCGCCTTTCTTGCCGAGCCGGATCTGGCCCGCGTGCTGGCGCTGCTCAACCCGCCGGGGGAGGAAACCCGGGTGGTCGGCGGGGCGGTGCGCGGCGCGCTGATCGGGCTGGCCCCGTCCGATTTTGATCTGGCGACGACTTTGTTGCCTGACGCGGTGATGCAGCTGGCCGAAAGCGCGCGTCTGCGCGCCATCCCCACCGGCATCGCCCATGGCACAGTGACGCTGGTTGCCGGGGGCCAGGCGTTTGAAGTGACCACCCTGCGCGAAGACATTGCCAGCGATGGCCGCCATGCCAAAGTGCGCTTTGGCCGCAGTTTTGTCGCTGATGCCCTGCGGCGGGATTTTACCATCAATGCCCTGTCCGTCTCGCCGGACGGGCGGCTGCATGATTATACCGGCGGGCAGGCCGACCTTGCGGCGCGGCGGGTGCGCTTCATTGGCGATCCCGCCCGGCGCATTGCCGAGGATTTTTTGCGGGCGCTGCGGTTTTTCCGGTTTCACGCGGCTTTTGGCGCAGGCGAGCCAGATGCGGCGGCGCTTGCGGCGATTTTGCAGGCACGGCAGGGCTTGCCCGGCCTGTCGCGCGAGCGGGTGCGGATGGAATTGTTCAAGCTTTTGTCGGCCCCCGGCGCGGCCGGGGCGGCGCAGGCGATGTCGGACATGGATATTTTTGGCATTCTGCTCGGCGGGGTCACCGCACCGGCGCGGCTGGCCCGGCTCATGGTGCCGGGCGGGGCGGATCCGCTGCTGCGGCTGGCCGCGCTGGCGTTGTGGACGGGGGAGGATGCGGAGCGGCTGGGCGAGCGCCTGCGGCTGAGCCGGCTAGAGACGGCGCATCTGGCTGAAATCGCCGCCGTGCGGGCCGCCTGGCACGGAGCGGCACAGCCGCCGGGGGTTGCGGATTTGCAGCGCCTGCTGCTGCTGCACGGGCATTCCGCCACGGCGGACGGGCTGGCGCTGGTGCAGGCTGAAGGGTTTGGGCAGGCCGGCAGCTGGCCGCAGGCCTTTGCCCTGCTGGCCAGTCTGCCGCGTCCGCGCCTGCCGTTTTCGGGGGCCGACTTGCGCCAGCGCGGCATTGAAGCGGGGCCAAAGATGGGCGCGATGCTGAAAACCCTGCAAGCCCGCTGGATTCGCGCCGGTTTTCCAAAGGACCCGGCGGAGCTGGCCCGGCTGCTGGCGGAAGTGGTTGGGCAGAGTTAACGATACCGCAAAATTCCGACTCCCCAATGTCATGCGGACGCGCTATGGTTGCGTCATGGAGCCGCGCATGAACATCGAGCGCAAACAGCCTGCCGACATCGCCCGGCGCCTCGCGGCGCGCGGTCGCGGCCATGTCCGCGAGACGCCGCAGGACCAGGGCAGCGGCTGGCGGCGCGAAACCTTTCAGCTGCCCCGGGCGCAAGCGCGGGCCAAGGCGCAGGAATGGTTCGACCGTTTTCCCAAGGCGGCCTATATGACCGAGGTGGAATTCTGGCGGGTGTTGCCCGACGATGTCATCGAATTCACCCTGCGGCGCTTGCCGACGGCGGATTGACAGCTTGAGCCAGAATGCAATCAGGGTTGCCGGAGGGCTCCTCAATGCAAAGCGCCTCAAGCCTGCACATCCGGGGTTTCCCAGGCCAGGTGCTGGCCGCTGTCCACGGCAATCATCTGGCCGGTGACATGATGGGCCGCCAGGAAATACAGCACCGTCTGGGCAATGGCGGCATCGCCCACCGCGTGGCCCAGCAAAGTCGCTGCCGCCTCGCGCGCGAAAGCTGCCTCATCCTGCCGCACATTCTGCACTGTCGGGCCGGGGCCAATGGCATTGACGCGGATGCAAGGGGCGAACGCCTGGGCCATGGTCTGCGTCGCCGTCCACAGCGCTGACTTGGACAAGGTATAGCTGAAATTGGTCGGGTTGAGCCGCCAGACCCGCTGGTCGATAATGTTGACGATATTGCCGCTGGCCGCCGCTGGCAGCTGGGCGGCAAAGGCCGAGGCCAGAATCAGGGGGGCTCGCAGGTTGACGGCCATGTGCACATCAAAACTGGCGGCGGCGAAATTGCTGGCATGGTCCGGCTCGAACAGCGAGGCATTATTGACCAGCAGGGTCACCGGGCCAAGCTGCGCCGCGACTTCCGGCATGATTTTGGCGACTTCCGCCGCATTTGCCAGGTCCGCCACCACTGACATTGCCCGCTTTCCGGCCTTGCGCAGCTGTGCCGCCAAGGTTTCGGCATCCGGCTGCGAGCGGGCGCTGGTGTGCAGTGCAACATCAAACCCGGCTTCCGCCAGGGTTTCGGCAATTTTTCGCCCGATTCTGCGGGCGGCACCGGTTATCAGGGCGACATTTCTGGCTTGACCGGGTCTGGAATGGCTCATTTTGGCTCTTTTGCTTGCTGCGCCGCAAGGGGATTTGGCCCCAGTTGCGGTTTGAATGATTAATTGCAAACAGGATATTGGGCGGAGAGGTCTCTGCGGCAAGGCGCAACCCAATAAATCAAAGAATCACATTGTGCGTAATAAAAAATTAATCATGAAATAAATCCCTTAAGTTTCTCCACTGGACAATTTTTTAAGAATAAAAAATGAATATACTTATATATTAAAAAAGCGTATATATAAAAATTACAAATCTAGATGCTATCAGATATTTGCCGATATCTCGCCACATTTGGCAAATTTGCTGTTGCGATAAAACAACAGACTTTTATTCATTTCACGATTATAGATTGTTCCCAGACGGACGGGCCGATGCCAGTTCGCTAGTTCCATTGCTTGCCACTTTTAAGGAGTGCACCCTATGAAAAAAATCACTTTCGGCATTATCGCCGTCTCGGCCATTGCCAGCCTTTCCGGTGCGCTTGCCGCTGATTTGCCGGGCCGCCGCCAGCCCCCCGCGCCCTCGCCCTACCTGTCGCCGGTTCCGGCATTCAGCTGGACCGGCTTTTATGCCGGCGTGAATGGCGGCTATGGTTTCGGCAAGTTTACCAAGGGTGGCAAATTTGATTTCGGCAGCGCCAATGGCGGCATGTTCGGTGTCACAGCGGGCTATAATTATCAGGTGGCTCCCAACTTCGTGCTCGGTGTCGAAGGCGATTACGACTGGGCCAGCCTGAGCGGCGCACGGACAAATGTCGTTGGCCCGTCGACGATCAGCGCCAGGTCCCGCCTCAACAGCATTGGCAGCCTTCGCGGCCGCGCCGGTTATGCGGTTGACCGTGCCTTGCTCTATGTCACCGGCGGTATTGCGGGCGGCAACATCAAATCCTCGCTGAATGCCATTGGCCCGGCAGCCACAGGCGCGGATTCAAGCTTCCGCACCGGATACGTGCTGGGCGCGGGCATTGAATATGCCTTCACCAACAATATCTCGGCCAAGGCGGAATATACCTATACCTCGTTCAGCTCCAAGGGCATGTTCCCGGCGCCCTATTCGATCCAGACAGGTCTGAACGTCTCTGCCGTCAAGGCTGGCCTTAACTACCACTTCTAGCCGCCGCTGCGGCCTGAACGCAAAAACCCGGCGCTCTGGAGAGTGCCGGGCTTTTTGTTGGAGAGGCGGTCGCTGACCGCCTTGTTTTTAGTTTTCCTTGCACGAAGGCAATTACCGGCCGCTTCTACAGCCGGGT
>JAYVYA010000334.1:0-5148 GCA_043784745.1 Hyphomicrobiales bacterium | reverse complement strand
TGACGGCGATGGTCAGGGCCAGCGCCACAAAGGCCGGTACACCCTTCTCGTGCAGGCCCACCAGGGTGAGCGCGGCAAACACCATCATGATCCCCTGCGCAAAATTCAGCACGCCGGAGGCTTTGAAGATCAGCACGAAGCCGAGCGCAATGAGGGCATAGAGCACGCCGCCGACAAGGCCCTCCCACAGGGTTTGCACCAGCAGGTCTGGCGCGGCGGCCATCTGGGCGAAGGGGTCGAGGAGGATTTGATAGAGGAGGTTCATGGGCACACTCCCTTCTCCCGTCCTTCACGGGAGAAGGTGGCGCTCTTGCGCCGGATGAGGGGCTTGCCGCCGCAAGAATTGTGCTGCGGACCCTCACCCTGGCGCAAGTGCGCCGTCCCTCTCCCGCAAAGGGCGGGCGAGGGTTTTGCGCGCATTGTCTGAGCCATTCTCACGCCGCCACCCCCAGATAAGCATCGATCACCCGCTGGTCGCCCTTGACCGCCTGCGGCGTGCCGTCCGCAATCTTGCGGCCATATTCCATCACCAATATGCGGTCTGACAAGTCCATCACCACGCCCATGTCATGCTCGATCAGGGCGATGGTGGTGCCGTATTGCCGGTTGACCTCGATGATGAAGCGGCTCATGTCCTCCTTCTCCTCCAGGTTCATCCCGGCCATTGGCTCGTCCAGCAGCAGCAAATCGGGCTGCATCGCCAAGGCCCGTCCCAGTTCCACCCGCTTTTGCAAGCCATAAGGCAGTTTGCCGACGGGCGCGCGGCGGATGTGCTCGATTTCGAGAAAATCGATGATTTCCTCGCAGAATTTGCGGTGGCGGATTTCCTCGCGCATGGCCGGGCCATGGCGCAGCAATTGCCAGCCGAAACCGGCACGCATTTTCAAATTGCGGCCCGTCATGATGTTGTCGAGCGTCGACATGCCCTTGAACAGCGCGACATTCTGGAAGGTGCGGGCAATGCCCTGCGCCGCCGCCTCATGCGGCTTCATTTTTTCGCGCGCGATGCCCTTGTAGGTGATGCGGCCCTGCTGGGGGTGGTAGAAGCCGTTGATGACATTGAGCATCGACGTCTTGCCCGCGCCATTGGGGCCGATGATGGCGCGGATTTCACCCTTCACAATGTCAAACGACACACCGGTAATCGCTTTCAGCCCGCCAAACGACAGCGAGACATTCTCCACTTTCAGGAGAGGCTCGCTCATGCCACCTTCTCCATTGCGGGCCTGACATCACGGATTTTTACCCGCGCCGCCAAAGTGCCCTGCCGCCCATCCTCAAACGTCACCTGTGTCGAAATCGCCGCCTCCCCTGCACCACTATACAACGCCTCAACCAGTGGCGCATAGCGCTCGGCGATGAAGCCGCGACGGACCTTTTGCGTGCGGGTCAACTCGCCATCATCGGCATCCAGCTCCTTGTGCAGGATCAGGAAGCGTTTGATCGTCGCGCCCGCCATGCGCGGGGTGGTGGCGAGCGAGGCATTGACTTCGGCCACATGGACGGCTAACAAATCGTAAACGCGGGGATGCCCGGCCAGTTCCTGATACGAGCCATAGGCAATGCCGGCCCGCTCGGCCCAGTTGCCGATGCTGGCCAGCTCGATATTCAGCATTACCGAGACAAAATCGCGGCCATCGCCATAGACCACGGCCTCCTTGATATTGGGGAAGAATTTGAGCCTGTTCTCGATGAATTTGGGCGCAAACAGCGAGCCATCGCGCAATGTGCCGACATCCCTGGCCCGGTCAATAATCGTCAGCTGGCCGTCGGGGGCGATGAAACCCGCGTCACCGGTTTTGACGAAGCCATCGTCCGTCATCGTCTCGCGCGCCTTGGCGTCCTCCTTGTAATAGGTGACGAACTGGCCGGGCGACTTGAACTGCACCTCGCCATCCCCGGCAATGCGCAGCAAAACATTGGGCGCAGCAGGCCCAACCGTATCGGCGCGAATCGCCCCGTCGGCATGGCAGGTGACGTAGAGAAACGCTTCCGTCTGCCCGTAAAGCTGCTTCAGATTAAGGCCAAGCCCGCGATAGAACGAGAACAGGTCCGCCCCGATTGCCTCGCCGGCCGTATAGGCGGTGCGGATGCGCGAATATCCCAGCACGTTTTTCAGGGGGCCGTAAATGACGAGGCTGCCCAAGGCATAATGCAGGCGCGCCGCCAGTGGCACCGGCTCGCGGTTGAGGATTTTCTCGCCCCATTGCTTGGCAACACCCAGAAAATGCCGGAACAGCCAGCGCACCGGCGCGCTGGCATCTTCCATCCGGATCATCACGCGGGTCAGCTGCGCCTCAAACACGCGCGGCGGGGCGAAATAGAAGCTGGGGCCAATCTCCCGCAAATCCTGCTGGACGGTATCGGCACTCTCCGGACAGGCGATGCAAAAACCGGCGACAAAGCCCTGGGCGTAGTTGAGGTAATGGTCGCCCACCCAGGCCAGCGGGAGGTAGGCCAACTGGGCGTCGCGCTCGTTCAGCCTGTCAAACGCTACCGTGTCGGTGGCGGCGGCCACCGAGCGCCCGGCGGCGAGCACAACGCCTTTGGAGCGCCCGGTCGTGCCGGAGGTGTAAAGCATGATCGATGGGTCACTGGCTTGCCCCGCGTCAATCGCCGCATCCATTTCCGCCGCAAGGGCAGGGTCGGTGGCCAGGGCCATGGCCCCCTCATTGAACAGTTCCGAAAGGGGCTTCAGCCGGGGATCATGGTAATCCTTCAGGCCGCGCGGCTCGTCATAGAGCACTCGGGTGAGGAGGGGCAGGCGGTCCGAGATTGAGAAAATCTTGTCGACCTGCTCCTGATCCTGCGCGACGACCATAATGGCATCGGCATTTTCAAGCACATGCACCAGCTCTTCGGCCACCGCATCGGCATAAAGCGGGACCGGCACGGCGCGCAGCATTTGCGCTGCGGTAATCGACCAGTAGAGCCAGGGCCGGTTGGCCCCGGCGATGGCAATCTTGTCGCCCGGCTTCACGCCCAGCTGGCGCAGGCCATAAGCCAGCGCGCGAATTTCGGCATAAGTTTGCGCCCAGGTCCAGCTTTGCCAGATGCCCAGGTTTTTGTGGCGAAACGCCGGGCGATCAGCAAACAGGCTGGCGTTGCGACGCAGGAGTTTGGGAAATGTGTCGAGTGCGCCCGATGCCAATGTATCCGCCCATCGTTCCGCCTTTGCGGCGGTTGTGGGGGAGTGTAGGCAGTGGGGCGGGGGAAGGGAAGGGCGGTTTAAACACTGCAGTTAAAACTTTAGCCAGCGCTCGAAATCGTCGAGATCAATCAGGACGTAGCCTATGCCGTCGAGCCGCTGGCGCGTGATGTCCGAGAAGCCCGGTGAATAGAGCGCCTTTTCAATCGACCAGCCCTGAAAACGCTGCCCCGTTTTCGTCGCCTGAAAGCGGGTGACATGCCCTTCAAAGACCGCGAGCTCGGCAGCATTGTGTTTGTCCTCATTTCGCTTGCATGAGCCAAAACGGATTATTTTCCGCTCAGCGTCCAAAGCGACAACGTCGATTTCAATATCACCGCCATCGGCCTTGTTCCAAAAGCCGGAAACCATTTCGGAGAGCACGAAATCTCCGACACCTTTGCGCGAGCATTCCTGGATTGCCTGGCGGACGAGCTTTTCGAACGCAAATCCCTCATGTGCCATCAACGCGGTATCGGTGCGCGCGACTGCTAGCGGAACGGGCTGAATTTTCGCCAACCGGACATTGCGGGCTATGGCAGCTAACCAGGCGCTGAGAAAATTGTCGGAAATTGCATAGCGCGCTTTGCGCTCCCGTAATCCTGACAAGACGGGTTGCAGTTTCTCAATCATCCCGTATTTTTCGATCAGGGTTTTGAGATAGCCAGCCAATTGCTTTTCACCACCTGTGCCAGTGCGGTCATAATCGGCTTTGAGAGCGCCGTGGGAGACGGGGCCGGAACGCGCAAGCAGGGTCAGCACCGTATCATAGCGCCCGCGCAATTCGCGCAGGAACCAGTTGTCAGCCTCGTCACGCAGGGGGCTGGACCCCTCGAAAAACATTTTGGTGAGGGTATCGGCGCGGTGATTGGGGTTAGGGATCAGAACCCCTTGGTCGAAACAATCCCGGTAGAATTTGGGAACACCTTCGAAAAGAGTCCACAAGAAAAGGCGGTGATATGGGTCCGTAATTTCATGGGCGCGGAACATCTCGAACAGGGTTTCAAAATCCCAATGGCCGATGGAAAGACGGTCGGTGACGCGGTTGAAGAGCGGGGCGTTGCGGTCTTCTAGGATGGCGGTCATCTCCGTGTGGATGGAGCCCAGTGTGAAGATCCCGCCTTTGATGCCAGTGTCACCGCGAGCTTGATCGAGAACTCTTTGAAGATGCGACTGAAACTCCGACAATACCTTGCGGTTAAAGTATTGAAATTCGTCAATCACGGTAACCCAGTTCATTTCCCAGTGTACGCTTAACGTCAATGCGATATTCGTAAAATCCGAATTGGCGCGCCTCGCCACATCCATTGAAATTCCAGAGTCTTGCAATGCATCTTCGAAAGTTTGAATCACGCCTCGCTCATCCGAATCAGGAATTTGCACATAAATTGCGTCTCGCCGCCGCCGTCGCAACGCCTCCTGTATGAGCGAAGTTTTTCCAATCCGCCTCCGCCCCGATATAGCGCAGAAGAAAAACGCGCCGCGCGCTAAAATCTGGTCGATGTCGGCCAGTTCCGCCCGGCGTCCGTAAAATCTCCATTTGGCCATGTTTTCCTGCTAATATAAAAATTAATATATTAGAACACGATGCATCAAATCCACCTGAATTGCAATAGCTTGCCCCCCTCACACATCCGCCACTACCCGCCGTCGCCGCCGGAACGGCGTCCCCAGCGCGTGAAACGCCATGCCCCCGCCCAAAAACCCCAGCAGCCCCGCGCCCAGCCCTTCGCTCGTCACCGGCAGGCCCGGCTCAAAGCCGTTCCATGCGCCGCGCGCCACGGCGGGGTCAAAATCGCGCAGCATGATGCCGATGCGGGTAAAGGGGGCGGCATTTGCCAAATCCTGCTGCTGCTGTTGCAGGCGGGTGACGCGGGCGAGGGTGGATTGCATCTGGGCACCGCGGTTTTGCACAAATCTGTCCGGGTCATTGCGCAGGCGCTCCAAGCCGGCCTCGCGCG
>JAYVYA010000333.1:0-3521 GCA_043784745.1 Hyphomicrobiales bacterium | reverse complement strand
CGGACCCCGGCCAAGCCAACCCGCTACACCCTCGACCGCTGAGTCCTTTCCGGCCAGGCGCGATTTCGACAGAAAATCCGTCTCCGGCGATGCCGGGTTGAACCTGCCGCCCCAGCGACCGCGTTGAAGGCTGGCGGCATGGTCAGCAAGGAACCAAAACAGCGGGGGGCTGGTGTCGCGCCGCTCGCAAGGACGCAAGCCGGCCATGAGCCGCTTGCAGCGGGCGGAATGGCTCGATCTCGTGCTTGCGGGTCCCGATCCGGAAATCAACGGCGTGGTTCGCTGGCGCTGCGTGGACCTCAAGGGCGAGGTCGAGCGGCGGTTTGGAGTGAAGGCGATGGCCACACTATCGCCCGCTGCCTGCACGAACTGGGCCAAACCCGTCTGCAGCCGCGCCCGTATCATCCCTTTTTGGCGCGATCTGTCCCGGCCGCGCCGCCAGAGCGGCCATGATCATGCCCTGTGCCAATACCCAAGCCATGAATGAACATCTCAAGGAGATCAGCCTCGCGGCCGCACCGGGTGCCCACGTCGTACTGGTCTGCGAAGGTGCGGGCTGGCACCGGCGCAGCACAAGGCTGAAGGTTCCCGGTAAATATTAGCTGAATTAATTTTGCTATGTCCTCTTCGGCTTTTTGAAAAAATTCCGTGCGATATTTTTTACTCAAAATTTTTGATTGGATTGCGTTAACATAGGAGTTTATAATTGCTTTCCCGTAATCGCCTGTATAATCAATTGAAACACCTGATTTTTGCGCACGAGAAATAGCGGTTAGAAAAAAATGCTGCCGCATATCTTTTCAGATACGATTGCGGTTGCTGTACTTTTCAATATTCTATCCTGATATTTCTTGTCTGGTTGAATTGATTGAGCGTGCAATGCGGACACCATTAAGGAAATTTAAAAAATCGTCGAGGCAATTTGAATGTTGCTAGTTTCCTTTTGATGTTTAAATGTTCCAAAATTGGTCGGCCATCTTGTCAAAATTGATGACTTACGCAAACTGCTCACCAGTAAACACTCAATCATCCATCTTCAGCGCCGCAATAAACGCTTCCTGCGGGATTTCGACCTTGCCGAACTGGCGCATCTTTTTCTTGCCGGCCCGCTGCTTGTCCAAAAGCTTCCTCTTGCGCGAGGCATCGCCGCCGTAGCATTTGGCGGTGACGTCCTTCCTCAGGGCGCGGATCGTCTCGCGGGCGATGATCTTGCCGCCGATCGCCGCCTGCACGGGGATGACGAACATGTGCGGGGGGATCAACTCGCGCAGCTTTTCCACCATGGCGCGGCCGCGCATGTCGGCCCGGTCGCGGTGCACCAGCATGGCCAGCGCATCGACCGGCTCGGCATTGACGAGGATCGACATTTTGACGAGGTCGCCGGCGCGGTAATCGCCCAGCGTATAGTCAAACGAGGCATAGCCCTTGGAAATCGACTTGAGCCGGTCATAAAAATCGAACACCACTTCGTTCAGCGGCAGCTCGTAGACCAGCATGGCGCGCTTGCCGACATAGTTGAGATCGACCTGGCTGCCGCGCCGGTCCTGGCACAGCTTGAGAATTGAGCCCAGATATTCATCCGGCGTCAGAATCGTCGCCTTGATCCACGGCTCGCGGATTTCCTCGATTTTCATCACGTCGGGCATGTCGACCGGGTTATGCAGGTCAATCTCTGTGCCATCGCGCAATTTGATATTGTAGATGACCGACGGGGCCGTGGCGATCAGGTCAAGGTTGAACTCGCGCTCCAGCCGCTCCTGGATGATTTCGAGGTGCAGCAGGCCCAGAAACCCGCAGCGGAAGCCAAAGCCGAGCGCGGCGGAGGATTCCATCTCGTAGGAGAAGCTGGCATCATTGAGCCGCAACCGGCCCATGGCAGCGCGCAATTCCTCAAACTCCGCCGCATCGACCGGAAACAGACCGCAGAACACCACGGGCTGTGCTGGCTTGAAGCCGGGGAGGGCGGTGGCCGTGCCCTTCTTTTCGTCGGTAATCGTGTCGCCAACGCGGGTGTCGGCCACCTGCTTGATTTGCGCGGTGATGAAGCCAATTTCGCCCGGCCCCAGAACCGTCACATCCTGCATTTTGGGCCGGAACACGCCGATCTTTTCCACTTCATAATGGGCATCCGTGCCCATCATCTTGATTTTCTGGTGCTTTTTCAGCGAGCCATCGATAATGCGCACCAGCACGACGACGCCGAGATAGGCGTCATACCACGAATCCACCAGCAGCGCCTTCAGCGGCGCATCCGGGTCGCCCTTGGGCGGGGGCAGGCGGGTGACGATGGCTTCCAGCACCAGATCAATGCCAATGCCGGTCTTGGCCGAAATCGGCACGGCATCGGACGCGTCCAGCCCGATCACATCCTCAATCTGCTGCCTGACCCGGTCCGGCTCGGCGGCGGGCAGGTCAATCTTATTGAGCACCGGCACAATCTCGTGCCCGGCGTCCAGCGCGTGATAGACATTGGCCAGCGTCTGTGCCTCCACACCCTGCGAGGCATCGACCACCAGCAGCGAGCCTTCGCAAGCGGCGAGCGAGCGCGACACTTCATAGGCAAAGTCAACGTGTCCGGGCGTGTCCATCAGGTTGAGGATGTAGGTTTTGCCATCCAGCGCCTTGTATTCAAGGCGCACCGTCTGGGCCTTGATGGTGATGCCGCGCTCTTTCTCGATATCCATCGAATCGAGCATCTGCTCCGACATGTCACGCGCCGCAACCGTGCCGGTCTGCTGAATCAGCCGGTCGGCCAAAGTCGATTTGCCGTGGTCGATGTGCGCAACGATGGAGAAATTGC
Source organism: Hyphomicrobiales bacterium (assembly GCA_043784745.1). Taxonomy (GTDB): domain Bacteria; phylum Pseudomonadota; class Alphaproteobacteria; order Rhizobiales; family Beijerinckiaceae; genus JAYVYA01. The sequence continues at coordinate 721 of JAYVYA010000333.1, read as the reverse complement.
GGATATTGTCAAAGCTGTGAGTTGTCATCCCGTGGAGATAGCAGGGGCGGGCCGGTTCGGAAAGGGGTCAGGGCGCGGCATTTTGCAGGGCGGCAGGTTCCGGGGCCAGGCGGCGCAAGAGTTTGCCGAGCTTTTTGATCTCACCGCCATCCAGCTGCGCCGCAAAATGCGCGCTGGCGGCACTCTCGACAAACGCCTGCATCCGCCCGTGCATGGCCTTGCCCTCCGGCGTCAGCACCACCCATTGCCCGCGCGCATCGCCCTCGACAGCGCTGCGCAGGATGTGCCCGCCTTCGGCAATCCGGTCGAGCAGGCGGGAAAGGGTGTACTGCGCCATCACGAGTGCCGCACCAATATCGGCCGGGCGCAGCCTTTGTCCCGGTGCCCCGGCCAGTTCCGCCAGCACATCATGCCAGGCCAGCCCCGGCAAATCCGCCCCCTTCAGCCCGCGCTCGATCGTCGCCGTCACGCTGGCAGCAGCGCGATTGAGGCGGGCGAGGGTGCGCAGCGACAAGCGGGTGAGGTTTGAATGCTTCGACATAAAGCAAGCGTAGCAGATTATGCGATTGCATCAAGGGTTAGGCGACCGGCTCGAACATCTCGAATATCTTGCCGTTCAGCAGCAGCCTGGGTCAGGCCATCGATGATCGCCATCCGGTAGATCTCTTCGTAGTACAGCGCCTCGACGTTGCCGCCGTAGAGGAACTTGAAGATCGAGCCG
>JAYVYA010000332.1:0-3786 GCA_043784745.1 Hyphomicrobiales bacterium | reverse complement strand
ACAGCACCGCGCCGTAAAATTTGGTATTACCGCCGGCATAATAATAATTGCCGGGGTTGAAGCCCTCGCCCTTGGGGGTAAACCATTGCTCTTTGGGGCGGTAATAGCCCCTTTGGAAAATCGCCCGCGCATCGCGTGCCTGCGGGCCATCAGCCAGTTGCGGCCCTTTTTCCAGAATCAGGATTTTCGCACCCGAACCGGCCAGTCCGGCCGCGACCGTTGCGCCGCCCATGCCGGAACCGAGGATGACGATGTCAGGTGTGGCGGGCATGGGCGCTCCGGAAGCAGCAGGACAGCAGGTTACCTCAACGCGAAATTTTTCCCTGCCCCAAAAATTGTGACCAGCGATTTTGGCTGAAAGCCCTGACACGGATACCTGATATAGCTTCCAGGGCGAACGTGTCCACTATATGATGAATACCGCTGGGTGGCTCCGTATTTTTGACCCGTCGCGCCGCATTTTCCCCAAATTAACCACTTTCTCACCCATGCACGGTAAGGCTATGTTAGGCGAATCAGCCGGTGTGGCGGACTTTGGCTGGTTTCATGTTGCGTATCGTTGTGCGTCTGGTCCTTTGCAAGGGCCGGATAAACCGCGATTCGTGGCCGAGGGGCAAAAGGAATATTGGATGGATCAACGGCCAAAATGCCCCGATGTCAAAGGCCTGTCGTGCCGGGTGGCAGCCGGGCTGCTGGCGTTTGGCGTGGTGCCCGCCCTGGCGCAGGGCAATCTTGTGGCCGGGCTGCGCTCCATCCCCGATAATTCCGGTGTCGCGGGCCTCAGCGTCGTGCTCGCTTTGGTGCTGATCACCACCGTCACCGCGCTTCTGCACATGACCGGTCGCAAACGGTGGCTGGCGCAGGAAGCCTCGCTGGTGAAGGACCTTGCCGCCGCGCGGGCCAGGCTCGACCGGGCCAACATGTTTCTGGCGTCCGAAAAGCAGATCATCATTGCCTGGGGCAATCAGGACGGCCAGCCCGATATTGAAGGCGATTTGTCGCTGGTGACCGATTCTCCCGTGCCCCGCCGCGTGCTGGGCTTTGGCTCCTGGCTCCCGCCCGAAACGGCCCAGCAGCTGGAGCGCTGTGTTGAACGCCTGCGCGAGCGCGGCGAGGCGTTTCGCCTCGCCATTGTCAGCCTGAGCGGGCATTGCCTTGAAGTCGATGGCCGCGCAGTGGGTGGCAAGGCCGTCATGCGCATTCGCGATGTCTCGGGCGACCGGCTGGAACTGACCCGCCTGCGCGAGCGCCACGGCAAATCACTGGTGGAAGCCGAAGTGCTGCATGCCCTGCTGGACGCCATCCCCAATCAGGTCTGGACGCGGGACACCAGCGGGCGGCTGGCCTTTGTCAATGCCGCCTATGCCAGGGCCGTCGATGCCAAAGCCGCCAGCGCGGCGGTTTCCGAAGGCACCGAACTGCTGGACCGCACCGCCCGCGAGGCGGTGGCCCGCGCCCGCGACAAGCACGAAATGTGGCGCAACCGTATCACCGCCACCGTCATGGGCCAGCGCCGGATGATGGAAGTGATTGACGTGCCCTGCGCCAGCGGCTCGGCCGGCATGGCGACCGATTTGTCGGAGCTGGATGCCATGCGCGGCGATCTGGAGCGCCAGGTCCAGTCCCACAAGGTGACGCTCGACCAGCTATCGACCGCCGTGGCGATTTTTGACCAAAGCAAAAGGCTGGTATTCTACAACAGCGCCTATCAGCAATTATGGTCGCTGGACCCGGCCATGCTGGAGCAGCACCCGACCGACAACCAGATTCTCGACCATTTGCGCGCCGGTCACCGCCTGCCTGAGCAGGCCGATTTCCGCAGCTGGAAGCATAGCCTGCTGAAAGCCTATCAGGCGCTGGGCAGCGAGGAGCAGACGTGGCACTTGCCGGACCGCCGGGCCTTGCGCGTCGTCATCACCCCCAATCCGCAGGGCGGCGTCACCTATCTCTACGACGATATCAGCAAGGGCTTTGATCTGGAGACCCGTTACAACGGTCTCGTCAGCGTCCAGGGCGAGACGCTGGACACGCTGAAAGAGGGCGTGGCGGTGTTTGGGGCCGACGGCTGCCTCAAGCTGTTTAACCCGGCTTTCGCCAAACTATGGCACCTCGACCCGGCGGACCTCGGGCGCATCGCCAATGTCAAGCCGGATGAGAAAATCCATATTGACCGCGTCGCCAGCCTGTGCGCGCCGCTGGAAAAGGATGGCGAAATCTGGTCGCAGATCCGCCCCGTGGTGGTGGGCCTGCATGACATACGCACCGGTTTTGAGCGCAAGGTGGAGCGCAACGACGGCACATTCGTCAATTCCGCCGTGGCACCGCTGCCCGATGGGGCGACCCTGCTCACCTTCACCGACATCACTGCCAGCAAAAACCTCGAACGCGCCATGACCGAGCGCCACCATACCATGGTCGAGGCCGAGCAATTGCGCAATGATTTTGTCCACCATGTCTCCTACGAACTGCGCTCCCCCCTGACCAATATCATCGGCTTCACCCAATTGCTCAACGATGGCAGTGTGGGCCCGCTCAACGTCAAGCAGCTGGAATATTCCGGCTATGTGATGAAATCCTCCGCCGCCCTGCTCGCCATGATCAATGACATTCTCGATCTGGCGACGATTGACGAGGACGCGATGGAATTGTCGCTGGCCGACATCGACATTCCCGAAACCATGAATGCCGCCGCCGCCGGCGTGCAGGACCGCCTCATCGAGCGGGAAGTGCATTTGCAGATTGTGGCGCTGGACGGGCTTGGCACGATGCAGGCCGACGGCAAGCGCGTGCGGCAAATCCTGTTCAACCTGCTGTCCAACGCCATTGGATTCTCGGCCGCCGGCCAGACGGTGACGCTGGCTGCCATCCGCCGCGGCGAAGAGATTGTTTTCAAAGTCACCGATCAGGGCCGGGGCATTCCGCAGGATGTCATCGCCAAGGTCTATGACCGGTTCCACTCTTCCACCTCTGGCTCGCGCCATCGCGGGGTCGGGCTGGGCCTGTCCATCGTGCGGGCGCTGGTTGAATTGCACGGTGGTTCGATTGATATTCAGTCGGTGACGGGGCAGGGCACAATGGTCACCTGCATCCTGCCAGCCATTGCCATGGCTGCGGCCAGATCCGGCACATCGGCCGGTTGAACGGGGCGGAAGGGGCAAACCTGATGGCGGACAAGACCATGGAAGCCATTGCCGAACCGGCTGAAGCGCCAGCCCGCGTGACCAATGACGCCTGGCATGTGGAATTGCAGGACGAAGCCGCCACGTCTGATCTGGCCCGCCAGCTTGCCGAAGTGCTGCGCGCCGGTGATCTCGTCACACTGTCGGGGGATTTGGGCGCTGGCAAAACCACCTTCGCCCGGGCCCTGCTGCGCCGCCTGGCGCAGGACCCCGGGCTCGATGTCCCCAGCCCGACCTTCACATTGATGCAGGTCTATGAAACCCCGGCCTTTCCGGTGGTGCATGCCGATCTCTACCGCATCAAGCGCCCCGATGAACTGGCCGAACTGGGCTGGGACGAAGCCAGCCTCGGCGCTCTGGTGCTGGTGGAATGGCCGGACAGGGCCGGGCCGGTTTTGCCGCCCGACCGTCTCGACATCGCCTTTCATCATGATCGGGATCGCGGCTCCCAATACCGCGTCGCTGTGCTGCGCGGCCATGGCACGTTTGCCGCCCGCCTCAACCGCTCGCGCGCCATAGATGCGGTGCTCAAACGCGCCGGATGGGGCGAAGCCCGGCGCGAGTTTATGATGGGCGATGCCTCCACCAGGGCCTACGAGCGCCTGAC
>JAYVYA010000331.1:0-2582 GCA_043784745.1 Hyphomicrobiales bacterium | reverse complement strand
TGTGGGCACCGTGCCGGCAATCAAGCCCGGCGCAGAGGCCAGCCGCTCGGGCCTGGTCTCGGTGCTGGCGACGCCGGGGACGGTGGCGCGCGATTATACGCAAGCTCTGGTGCGCGATTTTGCCGGGCATTGCCGGGTGACCCTTGTGGGTGCCCCCCGCCTCGCCGGATTTGCCGAGGATTTTATGCAGGGCGGGGAGCTGGACAGGGCGGCGCTGGCGAACGAAATTGCCCCCGCTTTTGTCGAAGCGGACGGGGCGCGCACCGATGTCATCGTGCTGGCTTGCACGCATTTCCCGCTGCTGCTGCCGCTGCTGGCCGAAATGGCCCCGTGGCCGGTGCACTGGATTGACCCGGCCCCGGCAATTGCCCGGCGGGTAGACCAGGTGCTGGGCCGGGCGGGCGGGGCTGGCGCGCAGGGGCCGCATCCGGCCATGTTCACCTCCGGGCGCAAACCCGGTGCCGCGCTGGCAAGAGTGCTTCGCCAACGCGGGCTGGAAGCGCTAGACTGGGCGCTGGCACCGCGTTGGCCTGCCTGATGCCGCCTTGCCCTGGAGTCCGCCATGCCTGTCAACCAGATCATCGTCCTCGCCTCCCGCCCCAGCCCCAAAGCCGGGCCTGAAAATTTCAAGCTGGTTGAGGCAAAGGTGCCGGAGCCTGGCGCGGGGCAGGTGCTGGTGCGGCACCGCTTTCTGTCGCTCGACCCCTATATGCGCGGGCGGATGAATGACAGCCGCTCTTATTCTGCCGCCCAGCCTCTGGGCGAAGTGATGATTGGTGGCACAGCGGGCGAGGTAATTGCCTCGAACAATCCGCGTTTCACAGCGGGTGATCTAGTAGTGGGCCTGGGCGGCTGGCAGCTTTACAGCCTGTCGGACGGGCGTGACATCCGCAAGGTGGGCGGCGAGGTGGCGTTGTCGGCTTATCTCGGCCCCGTGGGCATGCCGGGGGTGACGGCATGGTATGGCCTCAACAAGATCATCGAACCCAAAAAGGGCGAGACCATTGTTGTGTCGGCGGCCACAGGCGCGGTTGGCTCGGTTGTGGGGCAACTGGCGCGGCGGGCGGGGGCCAAGGCGGTAGGGATTGCCGGCGGGCCGGAGAAATGCGCCTTTGCGGTGCAGGAACTGGGATTTGATGCCTGCGTGGATCATCGCGCGCCGGATTTTGCAGCGGCATTCCGGCAAGCGCTGCCCAACGGGATTGACGGATTGTTTGAAAATGTCGGCGGCCTGCCGCTGGATCTGTCCTTGCGCCGGCTCAACCCCTTTGCCCGGATTGCCGTGTGCGGCATGGTGGCGTCGGGCTATGACGGTACGCCAACGCCGGTCAGCGACATTTCCAACATCCTGACCATGCGGGCCAAAATGCAGGGCTTTATCGTCTCCGAGCACATGGACGTGTGGCCGCAGGCTTTGGGCGAACTGGCGGGGCTGGTGTCCTCCGGGGCGCTGAAATACCGCGAAACCATTGTGGACGGGCTGGCGGCAGCCCCGGCGGCGTTTTTCGGGATGCTGCGGGGGGAGAATTTTGGCAAGATGCTGGTGCGGGTGGGGTGAGGGTCATTTGGCGACCGCAAAAGTGTCCGGGGAGCCGGATTGACAACGTCGCTGATTTATTCTACAAAAGCGAATAAATAAACGCAGCGAGGTCCTGGCGTGGGAAAATCTGGTTTTGAGTTAGGCGCGTTTGAACAGCAGGTGATGCTGACGGTGCTGCGGCTGCACCCCAACGGCTACGGCGTTTCGATCCGGGATGAGCTGGAGGCGCGGGTGGGGCGATCGGTATCGTTCGGCTCGGTTTATGCCACGCTGGAACGGCTGGAGGACAAGGGTTTTGTGGCGCGGCGCGAGGGGGAGGCGACGGCGGAACGGGGCGGGCGGCGCAAGAGCTATTTTACGCTGACGGCACCCGGGAAGGTGACATTGCAGGCAAGTTTGCGGGCGCTGGATGCGGTGCGCGGCGGGCTGGAGATGGATGGGGTGCTGGCATGAAAAGATTTTTACACCGCATTGAGGTTCTAATCAATCAAATTGACGATTTGGTTAGCTTTATGGCTTTAATTCGTCGTGATTTTAGTATTTTAACAGTCATTAATAGTTTAATTGTGATGCTGATATTATACCTTATTGGAGATCGTAGTGATCTTACTTTCGAAGATAGCATTTTTATAGGTCAAATTTTGATTAGTGGTAGTTTAGTTTTAAGCCTAATTGGAAGTTTTGTAATTTTATTTATTCGCCAGAGAACGCAGATGCCCGTGCCAAAAGATAATTTTGAGGCGACGTCAACCAACTTGGCTGATATTTCTCCAAAACAGCCGCCTCAGTATGCCGAATGGCTAATAATGCTAATTTCAAAGTCGGGGACTGCTGAAGATCGCATTGGCGACCTTCAAGAAGTGTTCAAAGCCAATGTGAAGCATTTTGGGTTTGAGCGAGCGAAACGCCTATACTGGTCAGAAGTCATCCGGGCCGTTGGCCCTCTAGCCCGCATTATTCAGCGCTTGAGCTTTGCGCCATGCAATGGGGTCGTTTACGCGAGCTATTTTCATTTTCGGGACGTGAGGGGCGCGCTTGGCCG
>JAYVYA010000330.1:0-5771 GCA_043784745.1 Hyphomicrobiales bacterium | reverse complement strand
CGCGTTCGTCGCGCTCACCGACTGGCCGTAAAGCCGCAAAGGCTCTCCTCGCTGATGCAGGAAGGTCCCGCTTGACTTGGCCGGGCAGGTGCCGCAAGTGCGAACGGGTCTGGCTGGCGGCGCGGAATGTGGATGCGAAATTACGCGAATAAAATTCGGTATCTTTCTGAATATGCAATATTTCGTCTGGTTGCTGCGCTGTTCCGCGCTTTGCCTCTGGAAACGGCATCGGCCACCAGCGGCTGGCTTTGGCGCAAAATCGCCCCGCATCTGCACCGCCACCGCCGGGCTGTAGATAATCTGGCGCGGGCATTTCCCGACAAGACGGCAGCACAATGCGGGGAAATTGCCCTGGACATGTGGGAAAACCTCGGCCGCACCTTTGCCGAAGGATTTCACTTGCGTGAAATCGCCGCAAGTGACCGGCTTAACCTGCCCCAAGCCAACATGCTCCGGCAATTGGCCGGCACAGCGGGCGGAAAGCTGTTTTGCTCCGGACATTTGGCCAACTGGGAATTGCTGGCCATCGCGCTGAACAACTTCGGCATGCCGCCCGTGGCCGTCTACCAGAAGGTGAAGAACCCCTGGGTCGATGGTTTCATCCGCCGCGAGCGTGCCTTCATCTATACCGGCGGCCTGCATCCCAAGGACAAGAGCGCCGCGCGCAATTTGATCAAGGCCGCCCGCAGCGGCGCGACCCTGGCGTTTCTGGCCGATTTGCGCGATCATTCCGGCATTGCGGTTGAGTTCTTCGGCATGCCCGCGCCGTCCACGCCGTTTCCGGCTATTCTCGTGCAATTGCTGGATTTGCCATTGTTCATCGGCTCGATCGTCCGGCGCGAAGGCGTGCGGTTTGAGCTGGAGATGCGGCAACTCCATTACCAGCCCAGTGGCGACCGTGATGCCGACACTGCGGGCATTACCGCCATGATCCATGCCGAACTGGAAAAAATTATCCGCGCCAATCCCGCCCAATGGATGTGGGGACATCGGCGCTGGGGCTGATTTGCGCCCCGTTTGCTGCTATCGCTGGCGCCGAGACGGAGTTTTTCATGCGCATTGCAACCTGGAATGTCAATTCGGTGCGCCAGCGCCTTCCCCACCTGCTGGACTATCTTGGCAAGGTCTCCCCCGATGTCTTGTGCCTGCAGGAACTCAAATGCGCTGACGAGGCCTTTCCGCGCGCCGAGATTGAGGCGCTGGGCTATAATGCCGCCGTGCATGGCCAGAAGGGTTTTAACGGCGTCGCCATTCTCTCCAAACGTCCGGTGGAAATGACGCGCGGCCTGCCGGGCGATGATGCCGACACCCAAAGCCGCTATATTGAGGCGATTGTGCCGGACGAGCGCGGTATAGTCCGGGTCTGCTGCCTCTATTTGCCCAACGGCAATCCGGCAAGCAGCGACAAATATCCCTACAAGCTGGCGTGGATGGACCGCCTCGCCGCCCATGCCCGCACCCTGCTGGCGCTGGAGGAGCCGCTGGTGCTGGCGGGCGATTACAACGTTATTCCCGCCCGCGCCGATGCGCGCGATCCCGATGCCTGGTTGCAGGACGCCCTGTTCCTCCCGCAGACCCGCGCCAAATTTCAGGCCCTGATCAATCTGGGCCTGACCGATGCCTTGCGCGCCACCACCGATGCGGCGGGACTCTATACGTTCTGGGATTATCAGGCCGGGGCTTTCCAGCGCGACAATGGCATCCGCATTGACCATCTGCTGCTGTCGCCGCAAGCCTGCGACCGGCTGGTGTCGGTAACGATCGACAAGTCCGAGCGCGCCCGCGAAAAACCGTCGGACCATGTGCCGGTCCAGATTGACCTTGCCTGACATGGCCAAGCCACGCCCGTTCATCCTCACGCCGCTGATCATCGCCTGTGCGCTGTTCATGGAGAACCTTGACTCCACAATCATCGCCACTTCCCTGCCCGCCATCGCCCTTGATCTTGGCGAGGACCCGATCTCGCTGAAACTGGCGCTGACCTCCTACCTGCTGGCTCTGGCCGTATTCATACCCGCCAGCGGCTGGGCTGCGGACAGGTTTGGTGCTCGAACCGTGTTTCGCGCCGCCATTGCGGTGTTCACACTGGGGTCGATCCTGTGCGGCCTGTCGTCGTCGTTGCCGGAATTTATTGGCGCACGCATCATTCAGGGGCTGGGGGGGGCGATGATGGTGCCAGTGGGGCGGCTGGTGCTGATCCGCTCCGTGCCGCGTTCCGAACTGGTGCGGGCTTTGGCCTATCTCACCTTTCCCGCCCTGATTGGCCCGGTGCTGGGGCCACCGGTCGGGGGCTTCATCACCACCTATTTTCACTGGCGCTGGATTTTCTGGATCAATGTGCCCATCGGTGTGCTGGGCATCGTGCTGGCAACCCTGTTCATCGAGAATGTGCGCGAGCCGGGCACGCCCCGCCTCGACATCAAAGGCTTTTTGCTCTCCGGCACCGGCCTTTCCAGCGTGATTTTCGGCCTCACCATCGCCGGGCGCAGCTTTTTGCCGGTGCCTGCCGTCGTTGGGTTGATCCTGTTCGGACTGGTGACGCTGGCGCTGTATGTCCAGCACGCCAAAGTCGCTCCCCATCCGGTCATCAACCTGCGGCTTCTGGCCCTGCCGACATTCCGCGCCAGCATTCTGGGCGGCTTTTTGTTCCGCATCGGCATTGGCTCCATCCCGTTCCTGCTTCCGCTGATGCTGCAGATCGGTTTTGGCCTCAACCCGTTCCAGTCGGGGTCCCTGACCTTTGCCGCCTCCGCCGGGGCCATGCTGATGAAGGCGACGGCGGGTCCCATCCTGAAGCGGATCGGCTTTCGCCGCGTGCTGGTCTATAATTGCCTGCTGAGTGCGGGTTTTCTGGCCAGCTACAGCCTATTCACCGCCCAGACGCCGCATCTGTTGATGCTGGGCCTGCTGCTGCTTGGCGGCTTTTTCCGCTCGCTGCAATTCACCAGCCTCAACGCCATTGCCTATGCCGAAATGAAGGACGGGCTGATGAGCGCCGCCACCAGTTTTTCTGGCGTCGCCCAGCAATTGTCGCTCAGCGTCGGCGTCGCCACCGGCGCGGCGGTGGTGGAAGCCATGCGCCATTACCACGGCGAGAAAATTCTGACGGCCGGGGATTTCGCCCCCGCCTTTCTCGTCGTAGCGCTGATTTCGGCTACATCAGTGTTGTTTTTCAGGGCCTTGCCGGAGAACGCCGGAGCGGAACTGGCGGGGCGGAAAGGGTAGACGCCCCCCTCTACGGGTCCGCCCGCCCGCGAAACCCCGTCGCCAGCACATACAGCTCCGCCGACCCGGCCCGGCTGGCCTCCGGCTTGGCGTGGCGCACGACAGCGAAATCGCGCTTGAGATCGGCCAGCAGCGTGCCCTCCGTGCCGCCCTGAAATACCTTTGCCACAAAGAACCCGCCGGGGGCCAGCACCTGCCGCGCAAAATCCGCCGCCAGTTCCACCAGGCCGACGATGCGCAGATGGTCGGTCTTGCGGTGGCCGGTGGTATTGGCCGCCATATCGGACATCACGCCATCGGCCTGGCCGTTGAGCCATTGTTTCAACCGGTTGGGCGCTGCCTCGTCGAGAAAATCCATCACCTTGAATTCGACGCCGGGAATGGTTTCGATCTCCAGCAGATCAATGCCGATCACCCGGCCCTGGCCCTTGCCGGATCCGGTGCGCGCTGCCGCCACCTGGGCCCAGCCACCGGGGGCCGCACCCAGATCCAAAATCCGCTGGCCCGGTTTCAGGATGTGAAAGCGGTCATCCATCTCCAGCAGCTTGTAGGCGGCGCGCGAGCGGTAGCCCTCGCGCTTGGCTTTGGCGACATAGGGATCATTGAGCTGGCGCGCCAGCCAGGCATTGGAGGAGCCGGTGCGGCGCTTGGATGTCTTGACCTTGACCTTGAGCGAGCGCCCGCCCTCGCGGCCCGATCCGCCGGATGGTGTCTTGGTCACGCGCGGCCCCAGGCGCCATCGGCGTTCATCATCTGCATCAACAGTCCCTCGCGCAGGCCCCGGTCGGCAATGCGCACGCGCTGGCTGGGAAAGGCGCGGCGGATGGCCTCGAAAATCGCGCAGCCAGCCAGCACCAGATCGGCCCGCTCATGGCCGATGCAGCCATTGGCCACGCGCTGCTGCCAGGACATGCCCAGCAAGCGCTGCATTGCCCCCTCCACCTCGGCATTGCTCATCCACAGGCCATCGACCCGGCGACGGTCATAGCGGGCAAGGTCAAGGTGGATGCCCGCCAGCGTTGTGACCGTGCCGGACGTGCCCAGAAGGTGAAATTTGGCGCAGCGCTTTTCCGCCTGCGCCCGCCGGGCAAAGGGACGCAATTCGCGCATCACATGCTCGACCATGGCCTCGAACACCGCCCGGGTGACATCGACGCCGCCAAATTTCTCCGCCAGACTGACGACGCCGAGCCGCAGCGAGGCCCACAGGCTGACCTTGCGGCGCGGGGCCGGGTTTTTTGCACAGGGGGCTGCGGCATCCTGCGCCAGCCAGACCACTTCGGAAGAGCCGCCGCCGATATCGAACAAAACCGCCGCCGCCGCTTCCGGGTCCGCCAGCACCGCGCAGCCCTCGGCAGCCAGATGCGCCTCGGTCCGGCGATCGACAATTTCAAGGTCCAGCCCGGTGACGCGGCGCACCTCACGGATGAATTGCGCGCCATTGGCGGCACCCCGGCAGGCCTCGGTGGCAATCAGCCGGGCGCGCGAAACCGATTGAGCCTGCATCTTCTCCCGGCAGATTTCCAGCGCCACCAGCGTGCGCTCCATCGCCGCCTCGTTCAGCGCGCCGCAGCGCGACAGGCCGTCGCCGAGGCGGACAATGCGGGAAAACGAATCGACAATCCGGAAAGCGCTGTCGCCCGAATGCAGGTCACAATGGCCATTGTGCGGGCGGGCGATCAGCAGGCGGCAATTATTGGTGCCGAGATCCAGCGCGGCATACGTGCCAGGAATGGGCGGTTGCGCCGAATCGGCCAGCCCCAGCCGCCGCGACAGGTTTGGCATACCGCCGTGCGCAGGCGGCGCGGGCATCGCCCGAACATTTGCCCTGCTGGCGTTCCAAATCTGGCCGGCCACGAAAAACTCCTCCAAATGTGCCACGCCCCGCCGCGCACAGGAATGTGAGTGTAGCCGCGCGCCCGCCGTTCTGCCAATGCTATTTTGAGGGGCGGCAATTCGAGGCTTGCGAAACCGCGCGGCCTCGGCTAATGCACTGATACCCGATGGCCATGGGCCTTTGGGGGATAGTTCAACGGTAGAACTACGGACTCTGACTCCGTCAATCTTGGTTCGAATCCAGGTCCCCCAGCCAAATCCGCCTGAGTCTCGGAAGGTGTGGCAGTCGCCCACCCCCAATCGTCTTTGCTCATTGCCTCAGGCGCACGACCCAAAAGCCTCGGCGGCCATATCGCGTCCGCCATGGTCGCAAAGGCCCGGTCAAGCCAGCCCCCGTCAAACTCGCCGCGTTTGGCTCCAGCCGCGACCATTGCAGACCCGAGGTTGCGCAAACCGACATTGGCCCTCACTCAGCCTTTCTTTACGCGAGTAAATTCAAGCACCATGCCGCTTTGCGGGACAAGCATGGGCAGGTTGAGGCCGGTAGCCGTCAGGGCCGCGCTGGAAAACGCCCGTTTTCCGGCCATCAGCGCGGACTGCTCTGGCGTGTGGCGGATCCATTCCGGTTCCGCCGGGGCACAGGCGGCAATGCGCCACTGGCCCGCCGCCACCAGCACAGGCGGCAAGCGCAGCGCCGGCGCTTGTTCGGC
>JAYVYA010000329.1:0-7636 GCA_043784745.1 Hyphomicrobiales bacterium | reverse complement strand
GCGAGGAATTGCAGCTGGAGCTGCGTGTCGCCTCCTGTTCCCTCGCCGCCATTCGCGCGGCGGGGCGCGAGGTACTGGTAGCCCGCTTTGCCCCCTCGCCCCACACGTCCTATGCGATGTTTGGCGGCGGCGGGCTGGCCTGGCTGGAGGCGCAGGTCAAGGCCGGGACCAGCCACCTCCCGCCTGCCCCGGCGGGCACCCGCCCCAATCTCGACGGCCTGTCGTGCCGCTGGAAAATCGCCCCTGCCGCGCAAGGCGTGATCCTGTCGGTGATTGTGGTGCCACGCACGGAGGATCACGAACAATTCCGCGCGCTGGTGGAAGAAATCATCGCCATGGCGGATGCGGCGCACGGGAGCGGGCGGCCCATTACCCTGGCCAGCCTCAAGCCGGAATGGCCGGGCAAGGGGCTGGCGCTGGAAGTGGCAGCAACGGCAACGCCTGGCCAGTCCCGCCTGCGACGCCGCGTGGCGCTGCTGGTGCAGACCCTGCTGGCGACAATCTATCTGAAGTTCAAAATCAGGGACAAAAATTTTGATGCGGTGACCTATACCGGCGATGTCGCCGCCAATGCCGATTTCCGCAAATTTGACGACGGCCTGAAAATGACGCTGGACTGCACCCCTGCCCTCGCCGATGCACTGGAGGCGCGGCTCCATGCCGCCGGGGACATTGCAGTGCATGGCACCTTCCGCCAGACCGAAGCCCTGATGACCTGCTTTGTCCCCGCCATTACCGACCGCGGCCATGTGCATTTTGTCGATGGCGCGGGCGGTGGCTACGCGCTGGCTGCGCAGGCGCTCAAGGCGCGGCTGGCGGGGTGAGGCGTTGCCCTATTTCCCGCAGGTCGCCGCGGGCAAAATTTCCAGCTTGCTCATATCGCCCCCCAGCACAAAATCCCCGTAATCCAGTCTCAGCGCGCGGGCGATGCCATTCTCGTAAAGGTCGAACGAGATCACGTAATCGGGCGCATCTTCCTTCTTGCCCAGCGTGAAATAGCTGATGGTTACCGGCCAGCGCGTCATACTCGCCAATTCAGGGGCCTGGGCAGCGGCTTCGAGGGCGCCACCGGTCAGCGGCTTGCCGAGGATGGTCAGCGTGTCAAACATTTTGACCCCGGTGTCCGAGCCGTCAAACACCCGCGCCGCCAATGTGGTCACGCCGCTGCGGGCCGCTGAAATAATGCGGCGGATATGATCGGTCGGGAAAATCGCCGTGCCGGCGAGATCGGATTTCTTGCCGCCAGGCCGGTCGAGCTGCACCGAAATGGCGCCATCGGGCGAGCGGGTGGCCCGCCCGTCCAGGTCGTCATTGGTCTGCCCGTCGAGCGAGGAATTGACCCTGAACCGGAAATTCGCCCCCTCGCCATCCTCAAACGTCACCGAGCGCATTTCCGACACCCGTACCGGCCCCTCCGCCGGGGTCAGTTCCATCGCCTGGCGGAAATTCATGGCATAGCCTTCGCAGGCCGATCCGGAAAAATCGACCGAAATGATCGTGCGCGCATCCGTCAAAGCCCGCGCTCCAGTGGATTTGAGCATTTTGAGTTCATACACCGCCTTGTGCGCGGCCAGGGGCATCATTTCGGCGCAGGCGATGTGCGCCCCCGTGGCGGTCACAAAAAGCGCGGCGGCAAACCCGGTGAGGGCCGAACGGTTGAATTTCATATCATTTTCCTGTCCTGCCCAACGCCACGATCTGCTCAGCAGAACCAGCGGCCATGGCCAAATTATGCCGGAACCGGGGCAACCCGCCCTGGAGTGCCCGTGCCGTGAAAAAACCCGCCAGCTTCTTGATTTTGCTGGAAAACCCGTGCCGGGCCTGCTCGCGGTCCACAACGCTCTGGTCGGTGACCCAGTTGAGCTGGATGGCGCGGCGCGGGCCGGAATGCGGCTTGTGGCCGTGCCAGCTGTTGTCAGCCCGCCTGAAGACCAGTAGCGTTCCGCCATGGGGCGGCACCTCCGCCACCGGATTGTCCAGGCTGTCGCCGCTGCGCAACAGCCGCAGCCGCCCGCCATCCTGCTCCCACGCCTCGTTCATGTAGAGCAGCACGGTGATGATTTTTGTGGTGGAATCGGTATGGATCGACCCGTCCTTCTCCCGCACAAAGCCGCGCACCGTGTACATCGTCGGGCGACCGGTCAGGTCAATGCCGAACTTTTTCTCGATCGCGGCGCGGAAGGCCGGGCCCTCCAGTTCCGCCATCAACTCCTTGAAAGCGCCGTCGATTTTCAGTTCCGATGGCGGATGCGAGCCGGGGCCGGGCACTTTGGGATAGTCGCGCACCGATTCGGCAAAGCCTGCGGGGGTGAGAAAATTCGGCACCACAACAAAATCATAGGGGTCGCGCTGCAACGGCATCGCCTCCAGGGCGGCAAAATCGAGATAGCTCATCAGTGGGTCCAAGCTGGTCGTAGGGTGTCAGGCGGGGTTTCTAGCACGGGGGAAGGGGGAGCAACAAGTTTGGCGGGATTTGGTCTGGGCTGGGCAAAATGGGCTTGCTGCGCAATTGCCGCTTGCCTTGTGGCCTTGCTCTGGCACATTGCACCCCAAGCGATGCGCGCGGCGGGGGCGCCTTGCGGGGCTTATTCGCCAAGCGGGCCAAAATGTGGCTATGCCGAGGGCGCACATTCCTGCAAGCTGCTGGGCATAATCAATTCCGCCAAAACTGTCGCAGCCTCCCCTTGGGCAAAACGATTTACCAACCAGTTGAAAATCACCGTAGCGGCCAGCCAGCTTGCCCGATCACGAAACCGGAGAACCCCCATGTCCCCCATCGACCAAAAACTCCACGACCTCGGCATTATCCTGCCCGCCCCTGCCGCGCCCATCGCCACCTATGTGGCTTATGCCATCACCGGCAATCTGCTGGTCATCTCCGGCCAGCTCGCGCTTGGACCCAACGGCCTCGCCCCCGGTCACAAGGGCAAGGTGGGCGCGGGCGTGTCGGCGGAACAGGGGGCGCAGACGGCCAGACTATGCGCCATCAACGTGCTGGCGCAGGCCAAAGCGGCGCTGGGCGGAGACCTTGGCCGCATTCGCCGCTGCCTGCGCCTCGGCGGTTTCATCAATTGCACGCCCGACTTCCCCACCCTGCCCGTCGTGATGAACGGTGCTTCCGATTTGATGGTGGCGGTGCTGGGCGACAAGGGCCGCCATGCCCGCACCACCATTGGCGTAGCTCAATTGCCGCTGGATTGTGCGGTGGAAGTGGAAGCCCTGTTCGAGATTGACGCATGAACGCCCCCGCCTGGCTGACCGCGCGGCCGATTGCCCATCGCGGCCTGCATGACATTGCCAGTGGCGTGATCGAGAACACCACAGCTGCCGCCCTCAAGGCGGTGGAAATGAATTTTACCATCGAGTGCGATGTGCAATTGTCCAAGGATGGCGAAGCCATGGTGTTTCATGACGCTACCCTCGACCGGTTGATGCGCACGACGGGCGATCTCTGCTTCCGTGACGCGCGCGAATTAAAAACCCTGCGCTATGCCAGGGGCGAGGACAGGATCATCACGCTGGACATGCTGCTCGCCACCATCCATGGCCGCGTGCCATTGATTTGCGAGATCAAGAGCGCGTTTGATGGCAACATGCAGCTGGCGCAGCGCACGCTGGCCGTCGTGTCCGCCCACAACGGCCCGGTGGCGTTGAAAAGCTTTGATCCGGCGATCATCGCCCATTTGCGCCAGCTGGGAGCCAACATGCCGCTGGGGATGATTGCCGAGGCGCACTATACCGATCCGGCATGGAACGCACTGTCCCCCGCGCTAAAACAAAGCCTCGCCAATTTCCTGCATTACGAGAAAACCCGGCCCGATTTCCTGTCCTGGAACGTCCACGACCTGCCCCATGCGGTGCCCTGTTTGCTGCGCAAGGGTCTGGGCATGCCTGTAATGGCCTGGACGGTGCGCACGCCTGCCCAGCGGCAACTGGCGGCGCAATGGGCCGACCAGATGTTGTTTGAAGGCTTCGTGCCGTAGGCTTTTCCGCAGGTCGCTAGACCAGCTTCCTTGCCAGCTCGCCGATATTGCTGAACCACCAGCGCAGGCCAACGAACAGAAACCGCCAGTCGTTGAAAAAGGCCGGCTGCTTGCCCTCGAAGGCGTGACCGACAAATTGCAGCACCCAACCGCCGGTAAACAAGGTCAGCGCCACCCAAAACAAATGTCCCCATTCCAGCGACAGGAAAAACAGCAGGACCGACAAGGCAATCATCGGGATACCCAGCAAGTGCAGCGCCTTGTTGACCGGATTTTTATGGCTGGACTCATAGGCCTTGACCCATTGCTCGCTGGTTCGTTTTGTCATTGGGTGCCTTTAAAAATGAGTTATGCAAAAAAACAACTTTACCGCCCGCTATTGCGCCCGGCAATCGCTGTTGCGATGGAAAACAGAGCCTTTTTGCCTCCGGCCAAACATTCGCCGAAAAATCCGTTCTTGTCCCTCAACTCCTGAAAGTCACTGAGATTATTGACTGGCACGGGCAACGGCATTCCATCCGGTTCTGCCCAAATCCTCTGGTCCTCCCGTTGAGAAAGCCGAAAGTCGATAATACAAAAGTTATCGTAATTTTTCAGGCACCAGGCAAAATGTATCGCCCAGTTGCGCAAGATTCCATTGCCATGCCAGCCCCTCGCCTTATTTTGGAGGTTCAATCCTCAAAAATGAAACGGTCGGTCCATATCCATGTCCCTCACCCTCCGCATAACCCCCTCCCTGAGCGCGGTAGATTCCACGCAATGGGATGCCTGCGCTAACCCGGAAAGTACTGGGCCGTCGTCCGCACGCGGCATTGGCCTCGTGGTTAACTCATTTAAAGAACGCTATAACCCCTTCATCTCCCACGCTTTCCTGCTGGCGCTGGAAGCGTCGGGTTCGGTCGGCGGGCGCACCGGCTGGTCGCCGGTTCATGTCTTGGTGGAGAATGCGGCAGGGCGGCTGGTGGCCGCTGCCCCGGTGTATCTCAAGAGTAATTCCATGGGCGAATATGTGTTTGACCATGCCTGGGCGGAGGCGTTTCATCGCGCGGGCGGCGAATATTACCCAAAACTTCAGGTCGCCGTGCCCTTTACCCCCGCGACGGGACGGCGCTTGCTGCTGGCCAGGGGCACGCAGGACGAAGAGGCCGCTGCCAGAAAGGCCCTGCTCTCGGGCTTGCGCGGGCTGCAACAGCGCGCCGGGGCGTCCTCCACCCACATCACCTTTCCCACCCATGCCGAATGGCTGGCTTTGGGCGAGGCGGGCTTTTTGCAGCGCACCGGCCAGCAATTCCATTTCCTCAACAAGGGCTATGCCTCGTTTGAGGAGTTCCTGGCCGATCTCGCCTCGCGCAAGCGAAAAATGATTCGGCGCGAGCGCAAGGAGGCGCTGGCCCCCGGCATTGAGATCGTCTCGCTCACCGGCGCGGCCATCCTGCCCGGGCACTGGGATGCGTTTTTCGCGTTTTACATGGACACTGGCTCGCGCAAATGGGGCCGTCCCTACCTGACGCGCGATTTTTTCGCCCGCGTTGGGGCCAATATGGCGGAGCGTATCCTGCTGGTTATGGCCCGCCGCGACGGGCGCTGGATTGCCGGGGCGATCAATTTCATTGGCGATGACGCGCTCTATGGCCGCAACTGGGGCGCGGTGGAGGAGCATCCGTTCCTGCATTTCGAGGTCTGCTATTACCGCGCGATTGATTTTGCCATTGCCAGCGGCCTCGCCCGCGTCGAGGCTGGTGCCCAGGGCGAGCACAAACTGGCGCGCGGCTATGGGCCGGTGACAACCTATTCCGCCCATGAATTTGCTGACCCGCGCCTTGGCCGCGCCATCGCCGATTATCTCGAACGCGAGCGGCGGCATGTGGCGGAGGAGATCGGGCTGTATGCCGAACAGGCTCCCTTTCGCCATGCGGAGCCATGAATGGCCTTGCCCGCGACGGGCCAAGCGGGCAGTCTGGGAAAAATCATCCGGAGTTGAAAATGCCAGTTTATGACGCGCAAAACATCTTCGCCAAAATCCTGCGCGGCGAAATCCCTTGCCACCGCGTCTATGAGGACGAGGTGGCGCTGGCCTTTATGGACATCATGCCGCGCTGCGATGGCCATGTGCTGGTGATCCCCAAGTCGGCCTCACGCGGGCTGTTGGATGCCAGCCCGGAGGCTCTCGCGGCACTGGTGCCGCGCGTGCAAAAGGTGGCGGCGGCAGTGGTCAAGGCGTTTGGGGCTGACGGCTTGACGGTGCAGCAATTCAACGAAAGCGCGGGGGGACAAGTCGTTTTCCACCTGCATTTCCATATCTTGCCGCGCAGGGAAGGCGTTTCGCTGCGGCCCCATACTGGCGAAATGGCCAAGCCGGAGGTGCTGGCAGAACATGCGGCGCGGATCAGGGCCGCGCTGGGGTGAACTGTTTATGGAGAATTATTTTCCGGACCATAATTCGGGAATTTATTGCATTATATATTTTCGACCATAAATTATGGTTCAGAAAATAATTTGGGATAATGCATGTCGAGCCAAAATTCTTTCTTTTTTCATCGCCCGGAACTGGCAAAGACGCTGGCGGACGCCCTTTTGGGCAAAACGCCCTTCAACTACCGGTCTGGATTGTTCCTTGCTGCACCCAGACGAACAGGCAAGAGTGATTTTCTGCGTCGTGATCTGGTGCCGGAAATGCAAAAGCAGGGACAAGCAACCCTCTATGTCGACCTGTGGTCCGACAAGTCGGTTGATCCTGCCGTCCTGATCGCTGAAACGATCAAGACAGCCTTGCGGCAAGCAGACAATTTAGCAATGAAAGCTGTGAGGGCAGCCGGATTGTCCAAGCTCGG
Source organism: Hyphomicrobiales bacterium (assembly GCA_043784745.1). GTDB lineage: Bacteria > Pseudomonadota > Alphaproteobacteria > Rhizobiales > Beijerinckiaceae > JAYVYA01. The sequence continues at coordinate 822 of JAYVYA010000329.1, read as the reverse complement.
CATCGGCCCTTTTGCCAGCTTTGACATTGACAAGATCGGCGCATCGCAAGGCATCACGCTCAGCGATGCCCTGGAGGCTCTCGCTGCCCGAACCCGCAAGGATGTTACCTTGATCGTCGATGAAGCCCAGCACGCACTGACGACGGAAGCGGGCATAAATTCGATGTTTGCGCTCAAGGCCGCACGCGACGCCATGAACCAGGGTCAATCCAGCGGGAAACTGACATTGGTTTTCACCGGCTCGCACCGTGACAAGCTTTCCAATCTGATGCTGCGACGAGATCAGCCATTTTTTGGAGCGTCCTTTGTCGATTTTCCGAAACTCGACAAAAATTATACGGATGCCCTGACGGGCTGGATGAATGAGCGACTGGATGCCGACAACAGGTTTGAGGCAGATGACGTATTTTCTGCCTTTGAGATTCTGGCCCACCGGCCAGAAATGCTCGAAACTGCCATGAAGGATTTTGCGCTGGGAAGCGAAAAATCCGCAGGTTTGAAAAAGTCGCTGATAGCCGGTGCGACTGCCCTGCGCGAACGGTTATGGGAAGATTATGACCGGGATTTTTCGCAACTGACACCGCTGCAAAAAGCCACACTCGGTGTAATAATCGACCGCGGCGAGCGTTTTGTTCCCTTTGCCGCTGAAACGCTGTCCGCACTGTCAAATGTTTGCGGCAGAAAAGTTGAAGCGAGTGAAATGCAGGCTTCTCTGGATGCCTTGCGCCAGAAAGACATTATTTGGCGCTCCGCCCGGGCAACCTATACACTGGAAGATCAATCCATGGCCGAGTGGTTTCTCGCACGGCACAAAACTCCATA
>JAYVYA010000328.1:0-9651 GCA_043784745.1 Hyphomicrobiales bacterium | reverse complement strand
CCCCGCCCACAGCAGGGCAGAAAAAGCAGAAGCTGCCAGGATTCAAAAACGGACATTTAATGTGCTACCTAATCGGACATCTATAGGAGCTATCGACAGGGGGTGGGTAATTACCCAACCATTCCCAAAATAAAATATAGGGCATAAATACATCTAAATTTGGAATGCTTATGGATCAAGCAAGGCGTTGAGTTGGTCGTGTCGGGGTCCATTCTCGAATTGGCAATTTCCTGTATTTTTTCTTCCGGCAATTACACTGTCAACAAACTCCGCCGCTGCGCCCTGAACCGCTCGAATGCCTCATATTCGCCCGGCGGGACGAAATAGCCGGTTATCGTGCCATGGCTGGTGACCGCCAGCGCACCGCGCTGGGCCAGCATCCGGTAGCGGCCGAAATTGCGGGTGAATTCGGCGGCGGGGACGCTGGCAGGTCTCATCCCGTTACCGTGGCGTGCGCACGCGCTCCCTCTCCCGCGAAGGGAGGGCGTGGACAAGGGGCCCTACATCCCGATCCGCTCCTTCAGCAAATCGCTCACCGCCTGCGGGTTGGCCTTGCCGCCGGTCTGTTTCATCACCTGGCCGACGAACCAGCCGAGCATGCCCGGCTTGGCCCGCGCCTGCTCCGCCTTGTCCGGATTGGCGGCGATGATGGCGTCTACGGCGGCGGTGATGGCACCGGTGTCGGTAACCTGCTTCATGCCACGCGCCTCGACGATGGCAGCGGGGTCGCCGCCCTCAAGCCAGACAATCTCGAACACATCCTTGGCAATCTTGCCGGAAATTTCGCCCGAGCCGATCATGTCAACAATCGCGCCCAGTTGCGCAGCACAGACCGGGGAAGCGGAAATGGTCAAGCCCTCCTTGTTCAGGCGGCCAAACAATTCGTTGATGACCCAGTTGGCCGAGATTTTGGGATCACGGCCAATGGCGACAGCCTCGTAATAATCCGCCGCCTCGCGCTCGGCCACCAGCACCCCGGCGTCATAAGCGGGCAGGCCCCAGACCTGCACGAAGCGGGCCTTTTTGGCATCGGGCAATTCCGGCAGTTTGGCTGCCAGCGCATCGACATAGGCTTGCGAGAATTCCAGCGGCAACAGGTCCGGGTCGGGGAAATAGCGGTAGTCATGCGCTTCTTCCTTCGAGCGCATGGCGCGGGTTTCGCCCCTGCCGGGGTCAAACAGCCGGGTCTCCTGGTCAATCTTGCCGCCATCTTCCAGAATGCCGATCTGGCGGCGGGCCTCCACTTCAATGGCCTGGCCGATGAAGCGGATCGAATTGACGTTCTTGATCTCGCAGCGCGTCCCCAGTTCCGCACCGGGGCGGCGCACGGAGACATTGACGTCGGCGCGGAGCGATCCTTCCTCCATGTTGCCGTCGCACGTGCCGAGATAGCGCAGGATCGTGCGCAGCTTGGTGACATAGGCGCGCGCCTCGTCCGCCGAGCGGATGTCGGGCTTGGACACAATCTCCATCAGCGCCACGCCGGAGCGGTTGAGATCGACAAAGCTCATGGTCGGGGACTGGTCGTGCAGCGACTTGCCAGCGTCCTGCTCCAGATGCAGCCGCTCAATCCGCACGATAATCTGCTCGGATGGCGTGACATCGACAATCACCTTGCCCTCGCCAACAATGGGGCTTTTGAACTGCGAAATCTGGTAGCCTTGCGGCAAATCGGGATAGAAATAGTTTTTGCGGTCAAAGGTCGAGCGGTGGTTGATTTGCGCCTTCAGCCCCAGCCCGGTGCGCACCGCCTGCGCCACACATTCGCCATTGATCACCGGCAACATGCCAGGCATGGCGGCATCGACCAGCGAAACGTGGCTGTTGGGTTCCGCGCCAAAGCCGGTGGAAGCGCCGGAGAACAGCTTGGACTGCGAGGTCACCTGCGCATGCACCTCCAGCCCGCAGACAATCTCCCAATCCCCTGTCGCGCCCTTGAGGAATTTTTTGGGGTCGGGCGTGCGGGTATGCTGGTTCATGGTTCCGCGTCCTGAAATCTTGCGCAAGCGATTGTGGCTGCGACCTTGATAATTGCTCGTCCGGGGGAAGGAAAGGGCAATTTGCCGGCAGGCGCACGGGTAACCCGCAGTCCGGGCGCTACCCCTTCAGCCCCGTGCTTGCCACGCCCTGAATGATAAACCGCTGGAAGGCGAGGAAAAACAGGAAAATCGGCAGAAGCGCCAGGGTGGACATGGCAAACATCTGGCCCCAGGCCGACTGGCCGGAGGAATCGAGAAAGCTGCGCAGCGCCAGCGGCACGGTATATTTGGCATTGTCGTTGAGATAGATCAGCGGGCCGAAAAAATCGTTCCAGGTCCACAGGAACGAGAAAATCGCCGCCGTCGCCAGCACGGGTTTGGACAGGGGCAAGATGATCAGCCAGTAGATCCGCCACGGCCCGCAACCATCCAGCATGGCGGCTTCATCGAGGTCGCGCGGCAGGGAGCGGAAAAACTGCACCATCAAAAACACGAAGAAGGCATCCACTGCAAAGAACTTGGGCACCACGAGCGGTAGAATCGTATCAATCCAGCCCAGATTCAAGAACAGCACATATTGCGGGATCAAGGTGACATGGTAGGGCAGCATCAGCGTCGCCATCATCAGGGCAAAAAACACGTTCTTGCCGCGAAATTTCAACCGGGCGAAAGCATAGGCGGCCAGCGAGCACGAGATGAGGTTGCCAAGGACCACCAGCACCGCCACTACCAACGAGTTCCAGTAAAACAAGGTGAAGCTCGATTGCAGCGCCACCCAGCCGTCGCGGTAATTGAACAGGTCCAGCGCGGGCGGAAGGATCGACATGTCATTGAGCAGGCCCTGCTCGGGCTTGAACGAGCTGGCCACCATCCACAGCACGGGATAGACCATGCAGAACGCCAGCGCGATCAGCACGCAATGGCGGGCGAGCGGGGCAAGGATCGAGGCGCCCCAGATCTGGCGCGGTGCGGCCATGCTCATCTCAGCGGCCCCCGTCTTCGTAATGCACCCAGTATTTCGACGACAGGAAGCTGAGGAACGTGAAAAAGCCGATGATGACCAGCAGCACCCAGGCCAAAGCCGCTGCATAGCCCATGCGGAAATCGCGGAAACCCTCGCTGTAAATATACAGCGTGTAGAACAGGTTGGCCTCGCCGGGGTCACCCGCGCTGCCGCCAATGATGAAGGCGGGGGTAAAAACCTTGAACGCCTCAATGGTTTGCAGCACCAGATTGAAGAAAATCACCGGGGCGAGCAATGGCAGGGTGATTTTGAAGAATTGCCTGGACGTCCCCGCGCCGTCAATGCTGGCGGCCTCATATAATTCCCTGGGGATTTGCCGAAGGCCCGCCAGAAAGATGATCATCGGCGAGCCAAATTGCCACACCGCCAGCAGCACCAGCGTGTAGAGCGAGGTATCCGGGCTGGAAATCCAGCTGGGGCCATTGATGCCAAACAGGGCAAACAGCACGTGGTTGACCAGCCCGTCGCGCTCAAACAAATTGCGCCACAAGATGGCAATGGCGGCCGACCCCCCCAGCAGTGAGGGAATGTAGAATATTGCGCGGTAAAACCCGCCGCCGCTGATCCCCCGGTTAAGCACGGTGGCAACGGCCAGCGCCATCACCAGTTTCAGCGGCACTTCGAGGATGACATAGGTGAAGGTGACCTTCAGCGCCTGCCAGAAATGCCTGTCGCGTCCGAACATGTAAATGTAATTGTCCAGCCCCTGCCAGCGCGGCGGGGTCAGCAGGTCATATTTGGTCAGGGACAAATACAGCGATATCAGCGCCGGTCCGGCGGTGAAGCAAATGAACCCGATGAACCACGGCAGCAGGAACAGCCAGGCGGCCCGTTCCTGCCGCTCACTGTCAGGAGCGCGGGTTTTTAACCCGCTGCGTGCCACGGCCAATTTCATATCCCCTGGGCAGGAATTAAATGGGCAGGGCGCGCGGGCAGCCAGCCCGCGCGCCCTTAAAAATCAGGCCCGCGCCAAAATGTCTTCCGCGTCTGAGACCAGTTGCCTGGCCCCGTCGCTGACGCTGAGCTTGCCAAAAGCGATGGTATCGCCGGTCTTGCGCATCAGCACGTCAATCTCGCCAGCACCCTTTGGCGCGGGCGGGGGCAGCGGCACCGCCACTTTGGTGACAGCATCGACATAGGCGACGGTGGCCTTGTCCAGATCATTCAGGTCGGGCAGCAGGGCGGCCTTCGAGGTCGCCGATTCCGGCACGCCGCGCTCCAGGCCCAGAATCTTTACGCCCTCGGGATCATTGACCAGATACGTGATGAACTTGGCCGCTTCCTCCGCCAGCTTGCTTTTGGCCGAAATGCTCATCAGCTGCGAGGGCTTGATGTAATGACCGGACGAGCCGCCCTTGACCTGCGGAAACATGGTCAGGCCCAGCTTGTTCTTGTTCAGCGCCTGCATGGCGACCAGCTGGTTGGAATTGAGGTAGGACATGGCGGCAAGGCCCTTGCTGACCTCATACTGATCGACAGCGCCGGAATTGAGCGCGGCGATATCGGCAGGCGGGCAGGCCCCGGCCTTGCGCAGCTTGTCCCAGGCCTCATACCATTCCGCCGCATCCTCGCGCTTGAAGGCCAGCTTGCCTTCGGGCGTATACAGCAATTTTCTGCGCTGGTTGAGCCATTGCTCAAACCCCTGTTCCCAGCGGCTGTTGTCGCCGGTGCCCCAATATTTGCCGGGATTGATTTTGGAAATTTCAGCGGCGATGCGGGAGAACTCCTCCCAGCTCATCTGTCCCTCGACTGATTTGACCCCGGTTTTTTCAAACATGGCAATATCATAGATCATCGCCTTGGAATTGCCGCCCAGATCCACGCCATAAAGCTTGCCGTCGACCTTGCCGCCCTCAATCGCGCCTTTGGCAAATCCGGCGAGGTCCAGCCCCTTGATGCCGTCCAGCGGCAGAATAGCCCCGCGCCGCGCATATTCGGCAATGTAGCGGTAGTCCATCTGGATCAGGTCCGGCGCATTGCCGCCAGCAGTCTGGGTGCCGAGCTTGGTCCAGTATTCGCCCCAGGGCAGCGATTCGGTGGCGATCTGCAAATTGGCATCCCGCTTGAGATAGGCTTCCACAGCCGCCTTGGTGCGCTTGTCGCGCTCCGGATTGCCCCACCAGTAAAGGCGCAGCCGGGCAGCCTCTGCCTGGGCGGGGGAGAGGGCGAGCGCGGCAGCACCAAGGGCAAGTCCGCCAGCGAGTAGCTGGCGGCGGGAGAGACGGGACATCATTTCCTCCATTTTTGGGCTTCCAGCTTCTTGCGTCCGAAAAGCGATGGGAGAGAGTGCGGCGGCTTGGCAGAATTTTCAAGCGGGGAAATTGCTTTTGGCGCAACAATCCCGGCATATAGGCTTGGCCATTCGCAAAAGCTGGCTGACAGGCAGGTCCACATGCGGAGAAATTCATGCGCGCAGTCATTTGCTCCCTGGCCCTCGCAATGGCAATTCCTGGAGGTGCGCTGGCGCAGACGGCCCCGCAAGGCCGGGCCAAGCCGACACCGGACTGGCCCTGCCGCGCCATAAAAGTGGCGGAAATCAGTTTGCCTGCGGTTTGGTCGGGGCCACCGGTTGACGGGGTCAAGACCGCCGACTGGCGCGAGGATCCGGTGATCGGCGCGCTGGTGGAAAGGCTGGCGTTGCGCCGCACCCCGATGGAACAGGCTGAAGCCGCGATTGAGGAATTTGCCACCAAAGCCGGGGCGGCGAAGCAGGAAAAACTGGTTGTGCTGTTTGCCGGCCTGTTTCAATCCATGGCGCATGAGCGCGCCCAGGTGATTGCCGGCCTCGACCGGTTCGGCCGCCGCCAGAAGGAACTGGCCGATGCCATTCGTGGCGAGACCGCCGAAATGCGCGCGGCGCAGGACCAGCCCGGTGCCAACCCGGAAAAATTGCAGGAACTGGTCAACCGGCTGACATGGGACATGCGGATTTTTGAGGACAAGCGAAAATCGGTGGCCTATGTCTGCGAGACGCCGGTGCTGATTGAGCAACGGCTGTTTGCGCTTGGCCGGGCAATTGCGGCCCAATTGTAGAGGCGGTCGCTGACCGCCTGCGTCAACGGCTTTTGCCATTCCTGGGCGGGGCGGGCAACCGCGTTGGCCCAGGGCGGCCGCCCCTGCACTTGCCTGCGCGCCCGGCGGGCTGGTTAATTTTTTGTAAACTTCTGTGTCCTAGTTTTGCTGCGCCGGAACCGGGGTTCGCTCCGCCGGGACAAGGGGATGCCAGATGCGCCATTCACAGATGATGCCGGGCCGTTGGCCCAGCCGGGCACCCACGCCGCTGGCACCGCTGGCACGGACGCTGGTTCTCGTGCTGGTCGCCATCGCCCTGATCCTGTTCGCCCACCGGGCCGAAGCCGCGTCAGAAAATGGCTTCCGCACCTTTGTTGAGAGACTGTGGCCGCAGGCGCAGGCGCGCGGCGTGTTGCGCGAAACGTTTGACGAGGCATTTGAAGGCGTCACGGCCAATCCCGCTTTGCTCAAACTCACCAAAAAACAGGCTGAATTTGTCAAGCCGGTGTGGGAATATCTGGCTGCGGCCGTTTCGGCCAAACGCATTGCCGCTGGCACGGAAAAGGCGCGGGAATGGCGCGAGACCCTGTCGCGGGCCGAAAGCAGCTTTGGCGTTGACCGTTCGGTGGTGATGGGCGTGTGGGGCATGGAGACTAATTTTGGTGCCTTTGCCGGTGATTCCTATGTGATCCGCTCGCTCGCCACGCTGGCCTATGCCCGCTATCGCGGCGATTTCTTCAAGAATGAATTGCTGGTGGCGCTGGAGATTCTGCAGGAAGGCCATGTCTCCGTCGCCAAAATGAAGGGCTCCTGGGCCGGTGCCATGGGGCAGACGCAATTCATGCCCTCCAGCTTCAAATCCTGGGCGGTGGATTTTAACAATGACGGCAAGAAGGACATCTGGAACAATGTGCCCGATGCACTCGGCTCTACCGCCAATTACCTCAAGCAGCATGGCTGGATTGCCGGGGAGACCTGGGGCTATGAAGTGATTTTGCCGCAAGGCTTCAGCCTCGCCGGGCAGGACCCGGCGCATTTCTCCAGCTTCGCCCGTTTTGCCGAGGCCGGCGTGCGCAAGGCCAATGGCGAGGCCTTGCCGCGTGATGGCGAGGCAGCGCTGCTGCTCCCCGCCGGGGCGCGCGGCCCGGTGTTTCTGGTGACGCCGAATTTCAAGGTGATCAAGACCTATAATAATTCCACCTCCTACGCTTTGGGTGTGGCACTGCTGGGGGACCGTATCGCCGGGGAACCGCCCCTGCACGCCAGCTGGCCGACAGGAGACCGCCCGCTGAGCCGCACCCTGGCGACGGAGATGCAGACCCGCCTGCAAAAAATGGGCTATGACGTGGGCGAACTGGATGGCAAGCTTGGCGAAAAGGCCAGTGATGCGCTGCGGCAATTCCAGCGCAAGGCCGGGCTGGAGCCGGATGGTTACCCGACACTGAAAGTGCTGGAGAGGATGCGCAAGGCGAAATAATGCGCTATGCTGGCTAAATGAAGCTGGAATTGCCGATCCATGCCGCCCTGCCCGCCGCGCCGTTCTGGCGCGTGATGCGGTGGCTTGGCATTGCCTTGTTCCTGCTGGTGGCCGGTGGTCCGGCGGTCATTGCGGAAAACACGACGGGGCCTTCCTCCACTTTCTTCCTGCAGGAGCGGCAGAGCCTGCCGTTGCAAAGGCTGCGCCAGCAACGACCCTCAACTTCCTATATAAAGGCGGTGCGCCGGGCCAGCCCGCCTGTATGGCGGGAGCCGGTGCGCTATGCCGCCCCCCCGGGTCCCTACACTCCGGCCCTGCCCGTTTTGGCTCCCAGCTTTTTCATCGCCGTTTTGGGCGACAGCCTTGGCGTGCTGATGGCCCAGGGCCTGCAGGAGGCCTATGCCGAGCGGCCAGAGGTTGCCGTGCTGAAAAAGGCCAAGGAATCCTCCGGCCTCGTGCGCGATGATTTTTATGACTGGCCCAAAGCGGTCAGCGACATGCTGGCCAAGCCCGAGCACATCGATATTGCCATCCTGCTGATTGGCAGCAATGACCGGCAGGAAATGCCTGACAAAACCAGCCCTCTGGCGTTTCGCGCGCCGGACGGGGTGGCGATTTCGCCAGACTGGCAGGCAGCCTATGCCCGCCGCGTCGAGGCAATCTCGGCCGAATTCCGCGACAGGCATATCCCGCTGGTCTGGGTGGGCCTGCCGGTGATGAAAAACGATAAAATGTCCGCCGAACTCGGCCAGCTCAATGAAATCTACCGCCAGCGTGCCAGCAAGGCCGGGGCGGTTTATATCGACATTTGGGAGGCTTTTGTGAATGATGCGGGCAAGTTTGATACGTTTGGCCCAGACTTGAATGGCGAAATTGTCAAGCTGCGCACGGCGGACGGCATCCATTTCACCAAGGCCGGTGCCAGAAAGCTGGCGCATTTCGTTGAGGCGGAAATCAAGCGGGTGCTGGACACGATCAAGCCGCCTGCCGGTCCGCTGCTGGCCGCCTTGCCCGGACCGGCCGCCGCTGCTCCGGCGGAACCCGCCAGTGCGGTGCCTGCGCCGGGACCGGCACCGGTGCTTGAACCGGAGGAAATGGACATCAACGCCGTTCTGCGCCGCCAGTTTGGCACGCCCGAGCCGGTCGCGCCCCAGCCCGGTGGCAATGATGTTCTGGCCAGCCTGCCCCTGCCCGCCGAACCGGCGGCCCCCTATTTCCCGCAGCGCCCGCTGGCCGGGCCAGTGACCATGCTGACTGCGTTGCCGCTCGCGCCCGCCGGTGCATTGCTGGCGAAGGCCGAGCGCCGCAATGTGCCGGGCGAAGCGCAAATGCTGGTGGAGCAGGCCTTTGCCGATGGCCGCCTGCCCAAGGCCCGCCCCGGAAGGGCAGACAATTTTGCCTGGCCACCGCCATAGGCGCTGAAAGTGCCGGATCAGGACTGAACCGATGACATTCACCGCCAAAGCGTCCGGCGTCTTTACCATCGCCGCTACTCCGTTCGAGCCGGATGGCCAGCTGGACATTGCCTCCATCGACCGGCTCACCGATTTCTATCTGGCCTGCGGCGTCACAGGCCTGACCATTCTGGGCATTATGGGCGAGGCCGGCAAGCTTGAGGCCAGCGAGGCGATGGCGGTGGCGCGCCAGGTGGTGCGGCGTTCCAGCGTGCCTGTCATCGCCGGCGTCTCCGCGCCCGGCTTTGCCGCGATGCGTTCGCTGGCGCGCGGCGTCATGGAGCTTGGCGCGGCGGGCGTGATGATTGCCCCGCCGCCCCACCTGCGCACGGACGACCAGATCATCACTTATTACCGGCAGGCGGTGGAGGCGATCGGGGCGGATATTCCCTTCGTTATTCAGGATTACCCGCTCCTTCTCAGCGTCATCATGACGCCAGAAGTTATCCGCCAGATCGTCATGGACCATGCCTCCTGCGTGATGCTGAAGCATGAGGACTGGCCGGGGCTGGAGAAAATCTCGGCCCTGCGCGGCTTCCAGAAAGACGGCTCCCTGCGTGAACTCGCCATCCTCACTGGAAATGGCGCCCTGTTCTTCGATTTCGAGATGGAACGCGGGGCCGATGGCGCGATGACCGGCTATGCGTTTCCCGACATGCTGGTCGATGTCATGCGCCTGTCGCAGCACGGCCAGCGCGATGCGGC
>JAYVYA010000327.1:0-2014 GCA_043784745.1 Hyphomicrobiales bacterium | reverse complement strand
TTGCGTCGGAGCCTATCTCTTCCTCGCCTCGCAAGCCCTGAGCGGCTATATTATCGGCCAGGTGATCGAGGTGAATGGCGGGCAATTGATGCCGTAAGGGGCGGGTGGTAACCGCCGCGTTACCCATTTTTCCACGTCGCCGGGCTGAATCGCGGCAAGCCCCTTTCCGAAAGCCTCCTGGCTGACTATCTTGAAGCGTGAATCAGACGACAGACTCTCCGTCTCCGCTCTCCGGGAAAATAAAATGCTGTATGACCGCATCGACACCAAAGCCAATTACCTGATCCCCCAGGTGATCGAGAATACCAGCCGGGGCGAGCGCGGCTTTGACATTTACTCGCGCTTGCTGCGCGAGCGGATCATCTTCCTCACCGGCCCGGTAGAGGATCATATGGCCAGCGTCATCATTGCCCAGCTGCTGTTTCTGGAAGCGGAAAATCCGAAGAAGGAAATTTCCATGTATATCAACTCGCCCGGCGGCGTGGTGACGGCAGGCCTGGCGATTTATGATACGATGCAATTCATCCGCCCAAAGGTCTCGACGCTGTGCGTCGGGCAGGCGGCCTCGATGGGATCGCTGCTGCTCTGCGCTGGCGAGACGGGGATGCGCTATGCGCTGCCCAATGCGCGAATCATGGTGCACCAGCCCTCGGGCGGTTTTCAGGGCCAGGCATCGGACATTCTGCGCCACGCCGAGGACATCATGAAGGTCAAGAAGCGGCTCAACGAAATCTACGTCAAGCACACCGGTCGCGATTATGACACGATTGAGGCGACACTGGACCGCGACCATTTCATGGCCGCCAGCGAAGCCAAGACGTTTGGCCTGATCGACCAGGTCGTGGAAAAGCGCCCGGAAGAACCTGGCGACGCCAAATAAGACAGCATTTCGCAAGGGATTGTTGCGGTTATGTGACGCATAGCTCCGGATGAAGCGCTGGCCCGACGGTTTTGATTGCTCGGGCAGGCATAGCGTGGTTGCATGAGGCAATCACGTCAGGATCGGGAAAAACATCCTGTTTGGAATTCCGCTTGCCAGACTGGCCCGTTAAGGGAAATTTGTAGCAAGGGTCCGTTTCCCCTGTAATCGCTACCTTTTGTTAGTCGATTATGGTTAACAATGTGATTTGCCGTGCAATCGGGCCTGTGACCGTGCGGTATGAATGGAGAATGAAGATGAGCAAGGCCAGCGGCAGCGAATCAAAGAACACGCTCTATTGTTCTTTCTGCGGCAAGAGCCAGCATGAAGTGCGCAAGCTGATTGCCGGTCCCACCGTGTTTATCTGCGACGAATGCGTTGAATTGTGCATGGACATTATCCGCGAGGAGAGCAAATCCTCGCTGAAGACCAACAAGGATGGGATCCCGACCCCGCGCGAAATTGCCAAGGTGCTGGATGATTATGTCATCGGCCAGCCCCAGGCCAAGCGCGTGCTGGCGGTTGCCGTGCACAACCATTACAAGCGCCTCAACCACGCCACCAAACATCAGGACGTTGAGCTGGCCAAATCCAACATCCTGCTGATTGGCCCCACCGGCACCGGCAAGACGCTGCTGGCCCAGACGCTGGCCCGTATCCTTGATGTGCCCTTCACCATGGCGGACGCCACCACGCTGACGGAAGCTGGCTATGTCGGCGAGGATGTGGAGAACATCATCCTCAAGCTGCTGCAGGCTTCCGACTATAACGTCGAGCGGGCCCAGCGCGGCATTGTCTACATCGACGAAATCGACAAGATCAGCCGCAAGTCTGACAATCCCTCCATCACCCGCGATGTCTCGGGCGAGGGTGTGCAGCAGGCGCTGCTGAAAATCATGGAAGGCACGGTGGCTTCCGTGCCCCCGCAAGGCGGGCGCAAGCATCCCCAGCAGGAATTTTTGCAGGTGGATACCACCAACATCCTGTTCATTTGCGGTGGGGCGTTTGCCGGGCTGGACCGGATTATTTCCGCCCGCGGCAAGGGCACGTCGATTGGCTTTGCTGCCACCGTCAAGGCCCCTGATGACCGCCGCG
>JAYVYA010000326.1:0-6198 GCA_043784745.1 Hyphomicrobiales bacterium | reverse complement strand
GCGAGGACAATGCAGGGGCGGTGATATCGCCCGAGACGCTGGCACGGGCGGCGTCGGCTGGGGTGGATTTGAAGGCGTATCTGGCAGGTAATGATGCCTATACCGCCTTCGAGCGGCTGGGGGACCTAGTGGTTACCGGGCCGACCCTGACCAATGTGAATGATTTCAGGGTGGTGCTGGTTGACGCGGTTTCTTAAGCCAGAGAATTTAGTCGGTACCACTCAAACGTGGATTACTTGAGTTGATATCAACTTATGATACTGTGTTTCAATGAAGGCGCACCATCAGGAGACCCTAGCAGCGATTTTTGCAGACCCTGTTCGTGCCAGTATCGCTTGGCGCGATGTGGAGGCGCTGATGATTGCTTGTGGCGGCGAAGTGAAGCAAGGGAGCGGCTCGCGTGTCCGAATTGCTCTCAAGGGCGTGAGGGCGGTTTTTCATCGACCGCATCCGCAAAAGAAGACCGACAAAGGTGCATTAAAATCAGTCAGGCGATTTTTGACGGAAGCGGAGATTTTCCCATGAACACCATTACCCACAATAATTATGTCGCCTTGGTCGAGTTTGATGAGGAAGCTGGCTTCTTCCACGGCGAGGTAATGAATCTGCGCGATGTCATCACATTCGAGGGCACATCTGTGACCGATTTGAAAAAGGCATTTGCGGACTCGGTCGATGATTACCTTGCTTTTTGCATTGAGCGTGGCGAGGAGCCGGAAAAGCCCTATTCCGGGCAATTTGTCGTGCGGGTTGAGCCTCCCTTGCATCGCGCAGTAGTAACAGCTGCCAAAAAGGCAGGTGTGAGCCTCAATAAATGGGTAACCTTGACCCTGGAACATGCAACCGCGCATTGAGACCCGCCATGACCCTCCACATGCCCCTGCCCGAGCCAGCGATCCTGAAAAGCCGCACGCTGCTCATAACCCGCCTGCGCGAAATCCTGCCCCATGACAGCGTCATCGATCAGGACAGCGCGATGCGGGTGTTTGAATGCGACGCGCTGACCATGTACCGGCAAATGCCGCTGGTCGTTGTCCTGCCTGAAACGGTGGAACAGGTCTCGCGCGTGCTGGCTCTGGCCAATGAGATGAATGTCAAGGTGGTGCCGCGCGGCGCGGGCACCTCGCTGTCGGGCGGCTCGCTCCCGCTGGGGGACGGCATCCTGCTGGGCATGGGCAAGTTCAACCAGGTGCTGGAGACCGATTATGCCAACCGCTGCGCACGGGTGCAGCCGGGCGTCGCCAATCTGGCGATCACGCGGGCGGTGGAGGGAGAGGGTTTTTATTTTGCCCCCGATCCGTCCTCGCAGATTGCCTGCTCGATTGGCGGCAATGTCGGCGAAAATTCCGGCGGGGTGCATTGCCTGAAATATGGCCTGACCACCAACAATATCCTTGGCCTCGAAATCGTGCTGATGAACGGCGAGGTGCTGCGGCTCGGCGGAAAACACCTCGATTCCGAACTCTATGACATGATTGGCATCATGACGGGCTCGGAGGGCCTGCTGGCCGTGATTACCGAAGTCATTGTGCGCATCCTGCCCAAGCCCGCCGTGGCGCGCGGCATGCTGATGGGCTTTGCCAGCGTCGAGGCCGGGGCCGAATGCGTTGCCAGCATCATTGCGGCGGGCATCATCCCCGGCGGGCTGGAAATGATGGACCATATGGCGATTAATGCCGTCGAGGATTTCCAGCCCTGCGGCTACCCGCGCGAGGCGCAGGCGATTCTGATTTGCGAACTCGATGGCACGGGCGCGGAAGTCGATCACCTGATTGAGCGTGTGTCGGCAATAGCTCTGGCGGGCGGAGCCAATTCGCTAAAAGTGTCGCAAACCGAGGAGGAGCGGCTGCAATTCTGGGCCGGGCGCAAAAACGCCTTTCCGGCAGTGGCGGCGATTGGCCCGGATTATCTGTGCATGGACGGCACCATTCCTCGCAACAAGCTGAGTCTGGTGCTGGGCCAGATGCAGGAAATTGCTGCCAGGCACGGTTTGCGCGTCGCCAATGTCTTCCATGCCGGCGATGGCAATCTGCACCCCTTGATCCTCTATGACGCCAACCAGCCCGGCGACACGGAAAAGGCCGAGGCCTGCGGCGCGGATATTCTGAAACTCTGCGTTGCGGTCGGCGGCGTGCTGACCGGCGAGCATGGCGTGGGCGTGGAGAAGCGTGACCTGATGCACACCATGTTCAACGCGGTTGATCTGGAACAGCAGCAGCGCGTCAAATGCGCCTTTGACCCCGGCCACCGGCTCAATCCCGGCAAAGTGTTTCCCACTTTGCAGCGCTGTGCGGAACTGGGCAAAATGCACGTGCATCGCGGCGCATTGCGCTTTCCCGATTTACCGAGGTTTTAGGATGAAACTGGTGGATATAACAGCCGCCCGGAGCGCGCACTTCCAGTGCGCCCTTTCCGCTGGCTCCCTACAGGCCAGTCTGACAGATTCCGGCCCGTGGCAAAGAGCGCACTGGAAGTGCGCGGTCCTGGGAGCCTCCTAGTGCCCGTATTCCTGCCTGCGACCGAGGCCGAAACACTCGACATCGTCGCCGCTGCCCTCAGCCAGTCGCAACCCCTTGTGATTGCCGGCGAAAACTCGAAAGCGGGCTATGGCCGGCCCGCCGCCGGCGACACGATGCTGTCTACCCGGGCCCTGCGCGGCGTCTCGCTTTACGAACCCTCCGAACTGGTGCTGACCGCCGCCGCTGGCACCCCTTTGCGCGAAATCAATGCCCTGCTCGACCAGCGCAACCAGCAGCTGGCATTTGAGCCGATGAATTTTGGCACCCTCTACGGCGGCGACCCACTGGCCAGCACGCTGGGCGGAGCGATTGCTGTCAATGCTTCCGGTCCGCGCCGGATCAAGGCGGGGGCGGCGCGCGACCATGTGCTCGGTTTTCGCGCCATCAGCGGGCGGGCGGAGATTTTCAAGTCCGGCGGGCGGGTGATGAAAAATGTCACCGGCTATGACATGTCGAAGCTGATGACCGGCTCGTTTGGCACGCTGGCAGTGCTGACCGAGATCACCGTCAAGGTCTTGCCCAAAGCCGAGACGGAGGAGACGCTTGTGCTCACCGGCCTCAGCGAAGCGGAGGCGGTGGCGGTAATGACTGAAGCTTCCGGCCTCCAGCATGATGTGTCCAGTTTCGCCCATCTGCCAGCGGCGCTCAACGGGGGGCACAGCCAGACCGCGCTGCGGCTGGAAGGCCCGGAGGTATCGGTGGTGCAGCGCAAGGCGGCGCTGACCGGACACTTTCGTGCCCGCTGCAAGGAGATTGCCAGCCTTGCGGGTCCAGCTTCCGACGGATTTTGGGCCAATATCCGCGATTGCCAGCCGCTGGCTGGTCTTGAGGCCGATATCTGGCGAATATCCACAACACCGACCAATGGCGCGCAACTGGTGGAAACCCTGCGCCTGACCGGCGTTCCGCTGCTCCGGCATTATTATGACTGGGCGGGCGGCCTCATCTGGCTGGCTCTGGCCCCGCAAGCGGACCCCAGCATCGCCAGCACGATCCGGGCCGCCGTCGCTGGCCATGGCCATGCCACGCTGATGCGGGCATCCGATGCGATGCGGGCGCAAGTGCCGGTGTTCCATCCCCAGCCCGCTGCCCTTGCCGCGCTCTCCGCCCGCGTCAAACATAATTTCGACCCGGAAAACATCTTGAACCGCGGTCGCCTGCGGGAGGATTTTTAAGACATGCAGACCGGCTTTTCCCCCGACCAGCTGAAAGACCCGCATGTTGCCTCCTCGGCTGGCATTGTGCGCACCTGCGTCCATTGCGGGTTTTGCACCGCCACCTGCCCGACCTATTTGCTGCTCGGCGACGAGCGCGACAGCCCGCGCGGCAGAATTTACATGATCAAGGACATGCTGGAGAACAACCGCCCGGCGGACGAGCACGTGGTCAAGCATATCGACCGCTGCCTGTCGTGCCTGTCCTGCATGACCACCTGCCCCTCCGGCGTGCATTACATGCACCTGATCGACCACGCCCGCGCCTATATCGAGGCGACCTATAAAAGGCCGCTGGCCGACCGGATGCTGCGCAGCGTGCTGGCTTTCGTGCTGCCCAATCCCGGCATCTTCCGGCTGGCGCTGGCGGGCGCGGCCATGGCGCGGCCCTTCCGGCACTGGTTCGCCAGGCTGCCCGGTGGCGGGCGGCTGGTTGCCATGCTGGAACTGGCCCCAAAACAGTTTGCCTCGCCCTCCAGAATGCGCGCGCCGCTCGCTGTCCCGGCGCAGGGCGTGCGTCAAGCCCGTGTCGCCATGCTGTCGGGCTGCGCCCAGCCCGTGCTCAATCCGGGGATCAACGAGGCGGCAATCCGGCTGCTGACCCGGCATGGGGTGGAAGTGGTGCTGGCCAAAGGCGAGGGCTGCTGCGGGGCGCTGGTGCATCACATGGGCCGCGAAGAGGCAGCGCTGGCCAGCGCCCGCAAAAACATCGACGCGTGGACCATTGAGATCGACGGCAACGGGCTGGACGCCATCCTGATCACCACCTCCGGCTGCGGCACCACCGTCAAGGATTACGGCTTCATGCTGCGCGATGATGCCGCCTATGCCCAGAAGGCCAAGCGCGTTTCGGAACTGGCCAGGGATATTTCGGAGTTTCTGGTGACTCTGCCGATGCAGGCCAATGTCACGCCCACCGGCCAGACTGTCGCCTATCATTCGGCCTGCTCGATGCAGCACGGCCAAAAAATCAAGGATGAGCCAAAGCGCTTGCTCAAAGCGGCTGGTTTTGTGGTCAAGGACGTGCCGGAGGGCCATATCTGCTGCGGCTCGGCGGGCACCTACAACATCATGCAGCCCGAAATTGCCGCGCAATTGCGCGCCCGCAAAGTCGCCAATATCGCGCGCACCAACCCCGACATCATCGCCACCGGCAATATCGGCTGCATGACCCAGATAGGCCTTTCCACCGCCATCCCGATTGTCCACACCGTGGAACTGCTGGACTGGGCCACCGGAGGGCCAAGGCCAGCGAATTTGCCGGGCGTTTAGGCTTCCCGCAATTTGGTGGACTCTCAGAGGATTGGCGGCGCAGCCCGGAGCGCGGACTTCCAGTCCGCTGGTGCGGTGCCTGGCGCTTCCAGGTCAACGGCCCAGGCCGCATCCGGTAAATCGGAACCCGGCCTTGGGTCGCCACATTTGGTCCTGGAAGGTGAATGGGCAGGGGCTTTCTTTCGAAATGCCAGCTTTTGCCGCAAATCCACCGGTTCAGGCGTTGCAAAGGCCAGAACACTGTGCCAGATAACCCCGGCGAGAGAGCTTCGTTTGAATCCGTGCCAAAACCGTGCCAAATTGTTTTTGCAGATAGGCTTTAGTCGTTGATTTCGCGGGTGTAGCTCAATGGTAGAGCAATAGCCTTCCAAGCTAATGACGAGGGTTCGATTCCCTTCACCCGCTCCAAATTTGCATCAACCCTCTGAAATTGTTATGTCTGGCCGGTGGTGAAGACCGGTTGGATGCCGTTGGGTGTTAAACTGCAGGTCGAGGCGATGCTGGAACAAGCTCTTGGGCGGATCAGAGAAAAAGCATCGGAAGCCGAGGCTCGAAAACGCCTGAAGAAAACAGACCGGTTATCGGGCAATGAGATAACCGCCATCGCCGGTCAGGCGCGCCACGACGTTTTGGCCGCTGATGACCGCGCATGGGAGGGGCCCGAGGAAATGACTCCTGTGGCTCAATTAATGGCCAAAATATTGAAGCAGAACAATCCCGGGAAGGCCGACCCTGACGGGCGTGCCCTTTTGGCCAATCAAATCCTGGAACAGCGGATGGTCAAGACTGCGCTGAAATCGCGTGAACTCGGCCAACTGGATCAGGACCTGACAGTCCAGCAAGTGAGCAACGGCGACAAACATGTTCATCAGCGCGCCCTGGCTGACGGCGAGGCCGAACACATCGGCAAACATCTGCTCCAGCCGCTGGTATGACACGGCTTGAAAGCTCTTGAGATAAATCGCCAGCGCGTGGATGCCCGGCCCAAACGATGTGCCCTGCGCGGCATCGGGCAAATGTGCCGGCGTTTTCACGCCGCAGGCCGGGCAGCACAGGCAAAACCGGCGGCGGCGGGTGATAACAGGTTTTACCGGCGGCAGGTCAATCGCGTCATATTCGCCGATGATCTCGCCCGGAGCATCTGGTTCCAGCAGCCCGTCGCAACCAGCGCAGCGCAAAGGCCGGTGATCTTG
>JAYVYA010000325.1:0-4026 GCA_043784745.1 Hyphomicrobiales bacterium | reverse complement strand
CAAGCCGCGCGGCGCGCACGAACCCGGAAATCGTGGCCTCCTCCGAGACGCCGCCTGCGCTGGCGAAAGCGAGCACGTTGACGCGGTTGAGATTACGGTCGCTGCCGTGCGTGACGAGGCGCTGGATCGCGGTTGACACTTTTGGCTCAACCGACTGGCGCAGCACATCAAAAAGTGCATTGATCTCGGACATGCCGCAAACATATACCCGATTGCTGTGGCGGCCTAAATAATTCGACCGCAGCCCTTTGCCGATCAGCGTCACCTCCAAAGCAAATTCTTCGTGGAACCCGCATCCTCCCTTGCGTCTGCTTGATTTAAGATATAAACATATCTTTATGTATCAATCAGCCAAGTCATTGCATGCGCCTCTCGCCAGTCTGCTGATCGCCCTTGAGGCGGCGGGCGAGGCGACGCGGTTGCGCATTCTGGCGCTGCTGGCCGAGGCGGAACTGACGGTCAGCGAACTGGTGATTATCCTGGGCCAGTCGCAGCCGCGCGTCTCCCGCCATTTGCGTTTGCTGGTGGAGGCGGGTCTGGCGGTGCGCCACCGCGAGGGGGCATGGGCGTTTTTCCTGCTGGCCGAACATGGCGCCCTGGCGCAGCTGGCGCGTGACATTCTCGTCCGTGCCGATCCCGCCGACCCGATGCTGGCCGCCGACCGCACCCGCCTCGATGAAGTGCGACGCGCCCGCGCCGAACAGGCCGCGCAATATTTTGCCCGCCATGCCCAAAGCTGGGATGAAATCCGCGCCCTGCATGTGCCCGAAGAACAGGTAGAGGCGGCGATTGCCGAAATCGTTGGCCGCGCGCCGATGCAGGCCGTGCTGGATTT
Source organism: Hyphomicrobiales bacterium (assembly GCA_043784745.1). GTDB lineage: Bacteria > Pseudomonadota > Alphaproteobacteria > Rhizobiales > Beijerinckiaceae > JAYVYA01. The sequence goes on along the minus strand of JAYVYA010000325.1, from coordinate 3,191 downwards.
GGGCACTGGCACCGGCCGGATGCTCGAACTGGTTGCGCCCTTCAGCCAGCGGGTGGTTGGGGTGGACCAGTCTCCCGCCATGCTCAACCTTGCCCGCGCCCGGCTGGAACATGCGGGCCTGCGCAATGTGCAATTGCGCCAGGGCGACCTCTATGCGCTCCCCGTCGAGCGCAACACCTATGATCTGGTCATCCTGCACCAGGTGCTGCATTTCCTCGATGATCCCGCCCGCGCCCTGCGTGAGGCTGCCCATGCGCTGCGGCCCGGCGGTCGCATACTGGTGGCCGATTTTGCCCCCCACCACGAAGAATCCCTGCGCGAGCACCACGCCCATCGCCGCCTTGGCTTCGCCCGCGCGGAGATTGAGGCGGCGCTGAAAGAGGCGGGTCTGGACCTGACCGCCCACCGTGATCTCAAGCCCGCTGCCAAGGATGGCGGCAAGCTCATTGTATCGCTCTGGCTAGCGCGGGATCGCCGCGTTCAGGCCGATGCTTTGCCCATAACCCACAAGGAATTGGCCTGATGCTTCACGTTCCCCAGCGCGCCAGCCGTTCCGGCCACCCCGGTATCAATGTCTCCTTCGAGTTTTTTCCGCCGAAAACGCCGGAAATGGAAACCAGCCTGTGGGAATGCATCGGGCGTCTGGCCCCGCTTAACCCCAGCTTCGTCTCCGTAACCTATGGCGCGGGCGGATCGACGCGCGAGCGCACCCACCAGACGGTGGCCCGCATCGTCCGCGAAACCGGAATCAAGCCCGCCGCCCATCTCACCTGCGTTGCCGCCACGCGCGATGAAGTGGATGAGGTTGTTCGCGGCTACCATGCCGCCGGCGTGCGCCATATCGTGGCGCTGCGCGGGGATCCGCAGGGCGGGCTTGGCACCGCCTACGAGGCGGCCCCGGGCGGCTATGCCAATTCGACCGAACTGGTGAAGGGCATCAGAAAGCTTGGCGATTTCGAGGTGACTGTTTCGGCCTATCCCGAAAAGCACCCCGAAGCGCGCTCGCTCGAGGCCGATATTGACGTGCTGGAAGCCAAGGTTGATGCCGGTGCCACCCGCGCCATCACGCAGTTTTTCTTCGAGAATACGCATTACCTGCGCTATCTCGAACGGGTCCGCTCGCGCGGCATCAATATCCCCATACTGCCCGGCATTGTCCCGGTGCAGAACTTCAAGCAGACATCGAGCTTCGCCGCCAGGACCGGCGCAAGTGTCCCCGCCTGGCTCGCCGCGCGGTTTGAGGGCCTTGATGATGACCCCGCCACCCGCCGCCTCATCGCCGCTGCCATCGCTGCCGAGCAGGTGCTGGACCTGGTTGACCACGGCATCCACGATTTCCATTTCTACACAATGAACAGGGCGGATCTGGTTTACGCGATCTGTCATCTGCTGGGGGTGCGGGCGAAGGCGGAAGCCTGACTCCGGAACGCGACCGTCCCGGTCGCCCGCAGCGGCATCCCGAATGCCGATTTTTAAACTGGCACTGCAGCGCCGGACAGGCGACCGGGACGGTCGCGGTCCGGAGTGAACTCTGGAACATTCCCATGAAAAACGGCACCCAAACACTCGAAGCCCTCCAGCAGGCCGCCAGCCAGCGCATTCTTGTGCTCGACGGGGCCATGGGCACGATGATCCAGGACCGAAAATTCACGGAAGCTGATTTCCGCTCGGAACGATTCGCCGGATGGCCGAAAGACCTGCGCGGCAATAATGACCTGCTGATCCTGACCCAGCCCGACGCCATCCGCGAAATCCACCTGCAATATCTGCTGGCGGGGGCTGATATTGTCGCCACCAACACGTTTTCCTCCACCACCATCGCCCAGGCCGATTACGGCATGGAGGCGCTGGCGTACGAGCTGAATTTTGAGGGGGCCAGGCTGGCGCGCGAGGCGGCTGATCTGGCGCAGGCGAGGGACGGCGTGCGCCGTTTCGTGGCCGGAGCGACGGGGCCGACCAACCGCACCGCCTCGATCTCGCCCGATGTCAACAACCCCGGCTACCGCGCCACCTCCTTTGACGAACTGCGTGCGGCCTACAGCGAGGCGGCGCGCGGCTTGATCGAGGGCGGGGCGGATATCCTGCTGGTCGAGACCATTTTTGACACGCTCAATGCCAAGGCGGCACTCTACGGCATCGACGAAACCATGGAGGCGATGGGCGTCAAGCTGCCGGTGATGATTTCCGGCACCATCACCGATCTCTCTGGCCGCACACTTTCGGGCCAGACGCCGACGGCCTTCTGGCACTCGCTGCGCCACACCAGCCCCTTCACCATCGGCCTCAATTGCGCTTTGGGCGCTCGCGAAATGCGTGCTCATATTGCCGAGATTGGCCGCGTCGCCGATACGCTGGTCTGCGCCTACCCCAACGCCGGCCTGCCCAATGAATTTGGCATGTATGACGAAAGCCCGGAATATATGGCCGGACTGGTCGGCGAATTTGCCGATGCCGGTCTCGTCAATGTCGTCGGTGGCTGCTGCGGCACCACGCCCGACCATATCCACGCCATTGTTGAACGGGTCAAAGGCATCAAACCGCGCGCAGTGCCGCAGATCAAGCCGCAGATGCGCCTGTCCGGGCTGGAGCCGTTTGTGCTCAGCCCCGAAAACACCTTTGTCAATGTCGGCGAGCGCACCAATGTCACCGGCTCGGCGCGGTTCAGAAAACTGATCAAGAATGGCGAGTTTGCCGCCGCACTCGATGTGGCGCGCGACCAGGTCGCCAGCGGCGCGCAGGTGATTGACATCAACATGGACGAGGGTCTGCTGGACTCGCAGGCTGCCATGGTCGAGTTCCTCAACCTCGTCGCCGCCGAGCCCGACATTTCCCGCGTGCCGGTGATGATCGACTCCTCAAAATTCAGCGTGATTGAGGCGGGGCTGAAATGCGTGCAGGGCAAGCCCATCGTCAATTCGATCTCAATGAAGGAGGGCGAGGCCAAATTTCTCGCCGAAGCCAAGATCGTGCGCCGCCACGGGGCCGCCGTGGTGGTGATGGCGTTTGACGAGCAGGGCCAGGCCGACACCCAGGCCCGCAAGGTGGAAATCTGCACCAGAGCCTACAAGCTGCTGACCGGCACCGGCTTTCCGCCCGAAGATATCATTTTTGATCCCAATGTCTTTGCCATCGCCACCGGCATTGAGGAGCATGACAATTACGGCGTGGACTTTATTGAGGCGACACGCCTC
>JAYVYA010000324.1:0-8503 GCA_043784745.1 Hyphomicrobiales bacterium | reverse complement strand
TATCAGGATATGAAAAATACACTTCGTGAAATTCACGGTGTTCCCCAATCCAAAAGATTATACAAAGTCGTTAAAATTTTGGAACCTGACGGAAAGGTGACTGGAGTTGATATGCTCAGAATTGAATCTGGAAATTAAATGCGTCCAAAATATTTATTGGACGCAAATTTGATTGTTTTGCTCGCTGTGGGGAACACAGGCTTGCGACTGATTAGCGGGCACAAGCGCTTGACAGAGTTTCGCCCGGAGGATTTTGAAATCCTTGAAGATTTGTTATCGACCGCAAGTGAAATTACATCTTTGCCAAATGCGTGGGCGGAAGCGTCAAATCTGCTGGGGCCAAATAACAATGATCATCAAAGTGCCGCCATTTTTATGACCTTCCAGAATCTGGTTCAGAAATTTGGCTGCAAGTATATTCCCAGCTCGACGGCGGCCACTCGCGCCGAGTTCAGATTTCTTGGTCTTACCGATTGCGCCCTGCTTGAACTCGCCAAACTGGATTTCACGATACTCTCCGTTGATGTCAAGCTTTGTATTGCCGCTCAATCAGCAGGCCTAAAGGCATAAAATTTCAATCATTTGCGGGGACTTTGACCGGTTCCCGCTCTGGTCTGGACCCCGCAAAAGTCTTCGCCAGCCGCAGTGGCGGAAACAGCCGCGACCACACCAGCGCAACCAAAATCGTCCCGACGCCGCCCGCCACCACGGCCGGCACCGCCCCCACCAGCGCCGCCGTCAAGCCGGACTCAAACTCGCCAAGCTGGTTGGAGGTGCCGATGAACAGCGAATTGACCGCGCCGACCCGCCCGCGCATCGCGTCCGGCGTGGCCAGCTGGATCAGGGAGGAGCGGATGACGACGCTGACGACATCGGCTGCGCCCATCAATATGAGCGCCGCGAGGGAGAGAATGTAAACGCTGGACAGGCCGAAAATCACGGTTGCCAGACCGAAGACCGCCACCGCCGCAAACATGATGCTGCCAACATGGTTGCTGATAGGATAACGCGCCAGAACCAGCGCAGTGGTCAGGGCTCCCGCAGCGGGGGCCGCGCGCAGGGTGCCCAGTCCGAGCGACCCCACCTGCAAAATATCGGCGGCGTAAACCGGCAGCAGCGCTGTCGCCCCGCCCAGCAGCACCGCGACCATGTCCAGCGAAATCGCGCCCAGCACCACCGGCTGCCGGCGGATGAAGCTGAAGCCCGACAGCAGTGTTTGCCGCGTCAGCTTTTCGCGCGGCGGCGGCACGCGGGTGCTGGCGAGGCTGGTGATCAGCCCCGCAGCCGTCAGGTAGAACAGCGCAACGACAAAATAGGCGACATGCGGCCCGGCTATATAGAGCAGGCCGCCCAGCGCCGGCCCCAGAATGGCTGCGCTCTGGAAAGCGGAAGCCGCCAGCGCAATGGCGCGCGGAAACAGGTTTGCCGGGACAATGGCGGGCAGGAGCGCAGAAGTAGCTGGCCCCTCAAAGGTGCGGGCCGCGCCAAACAGGGCGGCGAGCAGGAAAATGACGGGCGCGGTGACATGGCCGGTCCATGAAACCAGCCCCAGCAGCAGCATGAGGCTGGCCTGCACAATCTGGCAGTTGCGGACCACCTTGCGCCGGTCAAACCGGTCGACGACATGCCCGGCGGGCAGCGTCAGCAGCACCATGGGGATGAACTGGACGAGGCCAACCATCCCAAGGTCAAACACGCTGCCGGTGAGCGCATAGACCTGCCAGCCAATGCTGACCGAGGCAATCTGGAAGCTGGCGCTGGAGAGCGCGCGGGCGGTCCAGAACAGGGGGAAGCCGGTCTGGCGCAGGGTGAGGGGGGAATCGGGCAGGGAATTCATCTGATAAATCTTACTACCCTGGCAGAAGCTTGTCAGTCGAAGCTTCCGGATGTGCCGTAAATTTCATCGCTTTGTCACTCAACCTTACCGGATCAGCCTGATATCCAGCCCGATCTTCAACTTTGCCCATGCCCTGTCTGCCGTGTACACTGGCAGGCCCAGCTTGATGCCCAGCGTCAGGCAGGCGCGGTCGGCGAAGGAGAGGCCGAGGGGGCGCGACAACGGGCGCAGGCTGGCGGCGATGCGGGCGGATTCGGTATCGAAGGGGTGGATCGACAAGCCCAGCCGGATAACGCTTTGCCACGCATTCAAAGTGGTTTCACCATAATCAATCAGCTTGGTTGCCGTTTCGCTCAGGATGACAGAGGGGACATGCGCACCGGGGATGAGTTTACAGGCAGCGTCTGCGCCGGGTTCGTTGCGCATCACGGCCATCAGAACCGACGTGTCGATAATTTGGCTCACCGGTAGGCCTGCAATGCAGGTGGCAGGGGCCCCAACAGGCCCTCGTCCCATTCGCGGACAGCTTCGCGCCGGCGGTCATCGATGACGGATTCAGTGAAGCTCACTTCAGATGGGGCCAGAGCCACGACAGCCGCTTGTATTCTTCGCAAGTTGGTGCCGTAAGAGATGATTTTCAGTTCGTCACCGGTCATTTCCAGCAAAAGCAAATCCCCTTCCTGCACCGCCAGCGCCGCCCGCATGGCGGCAGGGATGACGACGCGGCCACCCTTGCCCAGTTCCACTGTCTGGATCAGGGGCACGGGCGGCAAAGGGTAGAAGGGCGTTGGCGCGCCTTCCGCAAATCCGGTTGAATCTGGTTTCATATGAATCTCCTCCGCCGGAGAACAAAAAGTGGCAGAAAATCATCTACATGTCAATTTAAAAAAATATGGCAGATTGATAGATATCGGGCTGATATTATTTCCCTGTCAAAAACGCATCCCATTGCCGCCTGGTGCCATAAAACGCATTGCGATCAACTTTGGCATTGATCCCCGGCACGCGCCCGTCCGACTGGTATTGCCAGAAATGCCATTTGCGATTGCCGTATTTTACCTTTGGCTCGTATTTGGTGGAGCGGACCCAGATCGGATAGTCATCCAGCGCATTGGAGTGCAAGATGCCCTGGTAGAAATCAACAGTGGAATAGATCACCGGGCGCTTGCCGTAATGGCGCTCCATCATCTCCAGCATTTCGCGCATTTCGCGCAAGACCTCTTCGCGGTAAAGCGAGCGGGTGCAGGTTTTGGAGGTGGGTGTCAGCTCCACATCCAGCACCGGGGGCAGGGCATCCTCGTCCACCGGCACATTTTGCTGAAACCAGCGCATCTGTTCGGCGGGGGTGCGGCACCAGAAGGCAAAGTGGTAGGCCCCGCGCGGAATTCCCGCTTCCGCCGCGCCGCGCCAGTTGCGGGCAAAATTCTCGTCCAGATGGTCGGCACCCTCGGTGGATTTGATCCAGGCAAACTGCACGCCGCCCTGCGCCGCCGCCTGCCAGTCAATATCGCCCTGATATTTCGATACATCGACACCGTGGACGGCATAGGGCGAGGGGTCCACGGGAATGGCCACGGCTGCCGGGGCGGTAAAACCGGGGCGGGCGCGGCGCGAATGGGTCTCCATGCCGCCGGCGCACGCGGCCAGCAGCAGTGGCAGGGCGATGGCAAGGAAGCGTTTGAGTGGTGAAGCCATGGCCGTGTGGAAACAGAGGGGAGACGATTGGTTAGAAATAGGCAGATGCCGGTAATAATTGCTTAACGTGCCGGGGCAAACGGCCTGCCCGGCTTGTTCCACGCCAAACTTGTTCCAGCAAGGTTAATCTGTCGCACGACCGGCAGTGGTGAAAGTTACCATTTACCGCGCCACGGTTCCAGTTCCGCCAAAAAGCGGCTGGAATCAGCGGCTATTTCCGCCTTTCGCACCCCGGTCATTTTGGCCAGCGTGCGGCAGGGCATGGCCATGCGCGGGTTTTTGGCCAGTTTTGGTTCATTTTCAACTAGAAAATTCCAGTAGAGATAGTTGAACGGGCAGGCTTTTGGCCCCGCTTTCAGCTTCACGTCATAGTGACAGCCTTTGCAATAGTCGGACATGCGGTCAATATAGGCCCCCGACGCTGCATAGGGTTTTGAAGCCAGCAACCCGCCATCGGCAAACATCACCATGCCGTGGACATTGGGCAGTTCCACCCATTCATAGGCATCGGCATAGACCGCCAGGTACCATTGCTCGATCTGGCGCGGTTCAATCCCCGCCAGCAGGGCGAAATTGCCGGTGATCATCAGCCGCTGGATGTGGTGGGCATAGGCATTGTCGCGGGTATTTTCCACCGCTTCCCGCAAACAGGCCATCGGGGTGTCGGCGGTCCAGTAAAAAGCCGGGAGGTCACGTTTGGCCTCCAGCACATTGGTTTCAGCATAGTCCGGCATTTTCAGCCAGTAAATTCCGCGCACATATTCGCGCCAGCCGATGATCTGGCGGATGAACCCCTCCACCGCATTAATTGGGGCCTTGCCCTTCGCAAAGGCCCTCAGGACGGAAATGCAGACCTCCCGCGCGTCCAGAAGGCCTGAATTAAGGGCGGGCGAGATCAGGGAATGGAACAGAAAAGGCTCGCCGGCCTGCATCGCATCCTGAAACGTGCCGAAATCGGGCAGGCATTTTTCGGTAAACTCCGCCAGCTTTTTTAGTGCGCCCTCCCGCGTCACAGGGAAGGCCGGCGCGGCCACCCGCCCGAAATGCCGGGGATAGCGCAGGCGCACAATGTCCAGCACTTCCCGCGTGATGGCGTCTGCCTGCGGCACCGGGCGGGGCGGGATGGCAAGGCGACCCGGCAGGGGCTGGCGGTTGTCATGGTCGAAATTCCACTGGCCGCCCTCCGGCTCGTCGCCTTGCATGAGATAGCCGGTCTTGCGGCGCATTTCGCGGTAGAAAAATTCCATCCGCAGGCTTTTGCGCTCGCCCGCCCAAGCTGCAAATTCGCCGCGCGAACATAAAAAGCGGTCATCTTCGCGGATTTCAACCGGCAGGCCGGTTTGCCCCGCCCAGTCGCGCATCATTTCCAGCACGCGCCATTCACCGGGCTCCGTCACGATGATCCGCTCCGGCTGGTGGCGGGCAATGGCGCGCGCAAGCTCGCCGGAAAAGCTGTGGGTGTTGGCCGGATCGTCGATTTTGACATAATCGACGTGGATATTCTCGGCCCGCAGCGCTTGCGCGTGGTGGCGCATGGCCGAGAATATGTAGGTGATTTTCTGGATGTGATGCGGCGCGTAGGTCGCCTCGGAATCCGCTTCCACCATCAGGACGACATCTTGTGTGATATCCAGCCCGTCCAGACTTGAAACGGACCGCGAGAGCTGGTCACCCAGAATGAAACGAAGCGCTGCCATATCAATGAAAGTTCCGGGGGGCTTGACCGGGCGGCTGCCTGATCCAGCTTGGAGATGGATCATTGAAGCCCGAAAGCAAGCCATGGCGAAAATGCGCAAGAAGTCCGAATTGCCGCAAAAAATCTGCGCCACCTGCCACAAGCCGTTTAGCTGGCGCAAAAAATGGGAGCGGGACTGGGAGAAGGTGCGGTTTTGCTCGGACAAGTGCCGGGCGGCGGGCAAATCTGCAGCCTAACCCTGGATATCCAGCACCACCTTGCACGCCGTGCCCGCATTCAGCGCCGCAAACCCTTCTTCAAACTGGGAAAATCCAATCTGGTGGGTGATCACCGGCGACACGTCCAGCCCGCCTTGCAGCATGGCGATCATCTTGTACCAGGTTTCGTACATTTCACGGCCATAAATGCCCTTGAGAGTCAGGCCTTTAAAGATCACCTCGTTCCAGTCAATGCTGGCGGCTTCCGACAATATGCCGAGCAGGGCCAGCTTGCCGCCGTGGTTCATGGTGCCGATCATGCTTCGCAGGGCGGCGGGGGAGCCGGACATCTCCAGGCCCACATCAAACCCCTCTTTCATGCCGATGCCGTCCATGACATCGCGCAGGTTTTCCTTGTCAGCCCGGACAGTGCGGGTGGCCCCCATTTTCATCGCCAGCGACAGCCTGAAGTCATTGAGATCGGTAATCACGATATGGCGCGCGCCGACATGCCGGCAGATCGCCACCGCCATCAGGCCGATGGGGCCAGCGCCGGTGATCAGCACATCCTCGCCGATCAAATCGAACGAAAGGGCAGTGTGGACGGCATTGCCGAGCGGGTCGAGGATCGCGGCGATTTCGTCGGGGATGTCATCGGGGATCGGGTAAACATTCGATGCGGGCAGGGAGAGAAACTCGCCAAACGAGCCCGGGCGGTTGACGCCGACACCGAGCGTGTTGCGGCACAGGTGGCCGCGCCCGGCCCGGCAATTGCGGCAATGACCGCAGACAATGTGCCCCTCGCCCGACACGCGCTGGCCAATCCGCAGCCCGCGCACGTCCGGCCCCATGGCTTCGACGGTGCCCAGATATTCATGGCCGGTGACCATGGGCACGGGAATGGTTTTCTGCGCCCATGTATCCCAGTTGAAAATGTGCAGATCGGTGCCGCAGATCGCCATGCGCTTGATGCGGATCAGCACATCCTGCGCGCCAATGACTGGCACCGGCGTGTCCTGCAGCCACAGGCCGGTTTCGCGCCGGGCTTTGACGAGGGATTTCATGGGCACTCCACAATGATGAAACTGCAGGGTAAGGGCATATCGTGCCGGTGGGAAGGGCGCGGCTTGCCACAATTCCCGCGCATGTGCATGGGTGGCAGCGGACCCGCATGATCCCATGCGCTGTGCACTGGCGAAAACAATTGACCCAATCGAGCGATCTGTGTCTGGCCTGCGGATTGTGCTGCGACGGCACCTTGTTTTCCGATGTAACCCTGCCGAAGGAAGGCGTCTCGTCCGCGCTTGCCAGCGCCGGAATCAGGCTTGTCGAGGATGGCAAGGCCTTCGCGCAGCCGTGCCCGGCGCATGTGGCGTGCACGTGCTCGGTCTATGCCGGGCGGCCGCCGTCCTGCCGGACTTTTCGCTGCAAAACGCTGCGGTCGCTGGAGCGCGGAAAAACGTCTTTCGAGAGAGCGCTTGGTTTTATTGCCCAGGCTGCCCGGCAACGCGACGCCATTCGCCGGGATTTGGCGGGCCTTGGCCCGAATTGGGCGGGCATTAGTCTGGACGGAGCGGTTTTGCCACTGGAAGCTGCACTCAAGGGTGCTGATGGAAAGGAAGACAAACGGGAAATCGGAACGATCATCTTGAAATTGCTGGTCTTGCGGAAGTTTCTTGGCGAACATTTCCTGAGCTGGCCCAAATAGAATTGGGGGTTATCCAATCAGCCCCGTCTCCCGCCCCGCTTCCGCAAACGCCGCCAGCGCCCGGTCGAGCGTGGCAAAATCATGCGCGGCATTCATCTGCGTGCGGATGCGGGCCTTGCCTTGCGGCACGACTGGATAGGAGAAGGCGGTGACGTAAACGCCGCGTCGGCCCAGCGCGGCGGCCAAAGCCTGCGCCCCGATGGCATCGCCAATCATCACCGGGATGATCGGATGCTCGCCGGGCAGAAGGGAAAAACCCAGTGTTTCAAGGCCATGGCGGAAATGTTTCGCGTTTTGAGTCAAGCGGAGGCGCAAGTCGCCGCTCTCCTGCAAGAGAACAATCGCCTCAATTGTTGCGGCGGTTATGGCGGGGGCCAGCGCGTTGGAGAACAGGTAGGGCCGGGCTTTTTGCCGCAGCAGGTCAATGATTGGCTTTGGCCCGGCAATGTAGCCCCCCGATGCCCCGCCCAGCGCCTTGCCAAAGGTGCCCGAAAGCAGGTGCACCCGCCCCTCCACCCCCAGATGCTCCGGAGTGCCGGCCCCGCGTGCACCCATAAAACCGATGGCGTGGCTGTCATCGACCATCACCATCGCGCCATGCTGTTGGGCCAGATCGCAGAGGACGGGGAGGTTGGCAATCGTTCCGTCCATGGAAAACACGCCATCGGTGACAACCAGGCGGTGGCGCGCGCCTTTGGCCGCTTCAAGCTGGGCCTGGAGGCTGGCCATGTCATTGTTGGCATAGCGAAAGCGTTGCGCCTTGCACAGGCGGATGCCGTCGATGATCGAGGCATGGTTGAGGGCGTCGGAAATAATCGCATCCTCCGGCCCGAGCAGCGCCTCGAACACGCCGCCATTGGCGTCAAAGCAGGAGGAGAAGAGGATACTGGCCTCGGTCTTGAGGTAATCCGCCAGCTTGGCTTCCAGTTCGAGGTGTAAATCCTGCGTGCCGCAGATGAAGCGCACCGAGGCCATGCCGAAGCCATGGGTTTTCAACGCCTTGTGTGCGGCTTCGACCAGGCGGGAATGGTTGGCGAGGCCAAGGTAATTATTGGCGCAAAGGTTGATGAAATGCCCGCCCGGCGCCACATCGACCTCGCCGCCCTGCGCGGATGTGATGGAGCGCTCGCGTTTGAGGAAGCCTTTGGCCTCGTTGTCAGCAAGTTCGCGAGCGGCGGCGGCAATGAGGGGGTGGGGCATGGCGGGCCTTTTAGGCATTGAGGGAATATTTTTTGTGCAGTGCGTAGTCCGAAGCAATCAGGCCTTCGCGTTCAAGCACCCGGCGGAGTTCCTCAAACGCCTGAACTATTTTGTCGCCGTTTCCAGCTTTTGAACGTTCAATCCACCAAGCCAGCCACCACCTCTTCCAC
>JAYVYA010000323.1:0-3457 GCA_043784745.1 Hyphomicrobiales bacterium | reverse complement strand
GTCACCGACCCGCAGGCCGAAAAGTCACCCCGGCAATACGATAACGGCGCGCCCAAACGATAAATAAAACGCCAGACGTCAGTCCGACAGGCTGCTAGGTGCCATTTATGATTGGCTTTGAAAGCTGGAGATGACGGCCCGCGTAGAGCCAAGGCAGGCAGCGTGAGTAACTCAGCCGGCCAGCACACCCAATGCCCGCCGCAGCCGCCGGAACCCGGCAATCTGCTGGCCAAGCCAGAATTTGGTGTTGTCAGCATCGATCCCGGGGTCCGTCACTCCGGTCTTTTCCGCCACCAGATTGTAACGCGCGGTGCCAAACAGGATGTCCCACACCGGCAAAACCAGCGCATAGTTGCAATCATGCAAATGCGGCTGGTCCGGGGGCGCGAGGATGTGGTGGGTGCGGTGGAAGCGCGGATCGACCAGCAACTTGTCCAGCACCCGGCCAAACCGCAGCGCCACATTGGCATGCGAGAAATTCTCGACCAGCGTGCCGGCCAAAATCAGCGCCGCATATTGCCCCGGCGGCACACCGATCATCAGGCTGGTCAGGGCGGTGATCACAGCTTCAATCCCGTCATCCAGAATATGGCTCCGGTCATTGCTCCAGCAGGAAAGCTGGCGCTGGCTGTGGTGCAGCGAGTGCATCGCCCACCAGAAGGGCAGTTTGTGCTGGAGCCGGTGGACCCAGTAGGCAACAAAATCCAGCAGCACGAAATAAACGGCAAAAAGCAGGATGGGGTGAGTGCTGAACCACGGAAACCATTGGGCGATGCGGGAAGTATCGCCCGTGTCAATCAGTCCGCCAAAATCGCCCAGCCAATGACCGAGCGGGGCGAGCATGACAAAGCTGAACAGCGGCACAAGGCCCAGGCCCTTCAGCACGGTGTAGACAATATCCACCCGGGTCAGCTTGCGATCCGCCCATTGCTCGGCGGGTACAAGAGATTCCAGCGGGCGAAACAGCAGGGCGATAACTGAAATCTGGATGAGATTAATCATCAGGAATTGTGCAATGTCGCGCGGGTTCTGCACCGCACCAGCCAACCCGGTCAAGGCAAGCAATGGCACAATCAGGTGAGCCAGGAGCCCATTTTCCAAACTTTGCCAGCAAGCTGCAATAGCGTCCATGAATTTTTCCGTCAGAAGCGATGGATTGCTCTGGCAAAACAATATGGCCGATTCTAGGTGCGGGCGCTGGTCAGCTTTTTTGCCGCCCAGCCGCAGACCCATCCAATCGCCGCCAGTGCCAGGGCGAGGATGAGCAGAGCGGCGGGGGAGGGCACGCTGTCACCGCGAAAATGAGTCAAAACCGCTGTCAGGGCGGCGAGCGCGGCGGAAAACCACAGCAGCCATTGCAGCGCGTTGAGGCAGCCTCCCAGTACCGCCGTGGCAATCGGGCCCATCAGGCCCACCACGCGTCAGGCTGGGTGATTTTCGGGGCGGCCTGCTCGATGGCGGCCGCAAGGGAAAACAGGGTTTCCTCGTCAAACGGGCGGCCAATCAATTGCAGGCCGAGCGGCAAGCCTTCCGCCGACAGCCCCCCCGGCACCGAAAGGCCGGGCAGGCCGGCCATGTTGACGGTGACGGTGAAGACATCGTTGAGATACATCTCGATCGGGTCTCCCGACCCCTTCTCGCCAATGCCGAAGGCGGCGGTGGGCGTGGCGGGGGTCAGGATCGCATCGACACCGGCGGCAAAAGCCCGTTCAAAATCGCGCTTGATCAGCGTGCGGATTTTCTGGGCGCGCACATAATAGGCATCATAATAGCCCGCCGACAGCACATAAGTGCCAATCATGATGCGGCGCTTGACCTCCTGGCCAAAGCCGGCGGCGCGGGTTTTTTCATACATGTCGGTGATTTCGCGGCCTGGCACCCGCAAGCCATAGCGCACACCATCATAGCGGGCGAGGTTGGAGGAGGCTTCGGCTGGTGCCACAATGTAATAGGCAGGCAGGGCGTGCCGGGTGTTGGGCAGGGAAATATCGACGATTTTCGCTCCCGCCGCTTTCAGCCAGGCAATTCCGTCCTGCCACAGCTGTTCAATCTCGGCGGACATGCCATCAAGGCGATATTCGCCGGGAATGCCAATGGTCATGCCTTTGACGGAACGCCCGATAGCGGCCTCATAATCCGGCACTGGCAGATCCACCGAGGTCGAGTCCTTGGGGTCAAAGCCGGCCATGGAGCGCATCAGGATGGCAGCATCGCGGACATCGCGGGCAATTGGCCCGGCCTGGTCGAGCGAGGAGGCAAAGGCGACAATGCCCCAGCGCGAGCAGCGGCCATAGGTCGGCTTGATGCCCACCGTGCCAGTGAAGGCGGCGGGCTGGCGAATCGAGCCGCCAGTGTCCGTGGCCGTGGCCCCCAGGCACAAACGCGCCGCCACCGCCGCCGCCGAACCGCCGGAGGAGCCGCCCGGCACCAGTGCCACATTTGAGCCCGTGCGCCGCCACGGCGATTGCACCGGGCCAAAATGCGAGGTCTCGTTGGACGATCCCATGGCAAATTCGTCAAGGTTGAGTTTTCCCAGCATCACCGCACCATCGCGCCAGAGCTGGCTGGAGACGGTGGATTCGTAAGCCGGCACGAAGCCTTCCAGAATATGGCTTCCGGCTGTCGTCTGCACGCCTTGGGTGCAATACAGGTCCTTTATCCCCAGCGGAATGCCTTCCAGCGGGCCAGCCTCGCCTTTGGCGAGCCGCGCATCGGAGACTTTGGCCATGGCCATCGCCCGTTCCGGCGTCTCGACAATAAAGGCATTGAGCGCGCGGGCCTTTTCCATCGCGGCCAGATGGGCGGACGTGAGTTCGACAGCGCCGATCTTGCGGGTTTTCAGCGCGTCACGGGCACCAGCGAGGGAGAGATAGGTAAGGTCGGACATGTTGTTCCAGTTTCAGGGAGGGAGGGGTGCGCCGCCTATTCGACGACTTTCGGCACCATGAAAAAATGATCTTCGCTCACCGGGGCGTTGGCGGTGACAGCAGCGGCGATCTCGCCATCGGTTACCACATCCGGGCGCAGGCGCAGGGCCATTGGCATGACCGAAGTCATCGGCTCTACACCCTCGACATCCACCGCCGACAGGGCCTCGACAAAGCGGAGGATGGCATTGAGTTCGCCCTGCAAATGCGGCACTTCTGCCTCTGTAACCGCAATGCGCGCCAGCCGCGCAATGCGCCGGACGGTTGCCTGATCTACCGACATGAATGCTCCAATGGCAATGTGCTGGAGCGGCTATACATTGTCGGGATTGGCGGTGCAATGCGGGTGGGACCGCTGAAGCGCCAGCGGGAACCAGGATTTTCAGTCGATCCGGATGTCAGACCGCCCGACCGGCGGTTTTTGCCGCCAGTCATTAACGCCCGCACCGGCTCGGTGGTGATGAATCAAATGGTTATGCTAGACCCGAGCGCGGTGTCGCACGGCAACCTGTCGGTGGTGATTAGTACCG
>JAYVYA010000322.1:0-4572 GCA_043784745.1 Hyphomicrobiales bacterium | reverse complement strand
AGATAGGCAAACAGGAACACGGTCAGCGTGCCCGCCAGAATGGTTTCGGCCCCGGCGCGCCAGACCCGGTCGATATCACCCTGAATGCCGAAAATCTTGTTCCAGAAGCCAAAATCTATGCAGACATAGGCCAGCACAGCCCAGGCCAGCGCAGCGGCGGCGGGGAAAATCACCGCGCCCTTGACCACGAACACGATGGTGAGAAACAGCGCCAGCAGCCCCGCAATGCCAATGATCAGGCCCTTGTAGAAGGTAAAGCTCGTCACCTTGTCCTTGTAGGCATCGGGGTCCCACAGCGTCAGCTGCGGCAGGTTGGCAGTGCGCAATTCGGCAATGAAGGTGATGGTGGTGCCGGGGTCGAGCGTGATGCTGAACACGTCGGCATCGGGCGATTCCTGCCGCTCGGGCGGAAAACCCTGGCTGGCGGTGATAGCGGAAATGCGGGAAGCACCAAGATCTGGGGAAATCACGCCCGAGCCGACCAGCCGGAAATGCGGCGCTACAATCAGCCGCTCCAGCTGCGTATCCGTGTCATTGCTCAGCGCCAGCACGAACCAGCTCGGAGCCGTGCCAGCCTCGATGGCACTGACCTCGATGCGCCGGATGATGCCGTCGGCACCCGGAGCGGTGGATACCTGCAGCCTGTCTCCCCTGGCCGCGTAGCGCTCGATGGCGGGGTAGAGATCTATGGCCGCCGTATCAGGGGCGACACGAACGGCTTCAATGGCCTGTGCCGGCAGCAATCCGGCAAGTCCGATGAAAATTGCAAAAACCAGTCCAAAAAAATATCGCAAGGCAACTCAGCTGATGGTTCAGGAGCGGATGTTCCCGCAAAATGGCAATTTTCCGGACTTGATTTCCGTTTGGATGCGCCACACGACAAGGCATGAAGGGTAATTCATCCCGGCTGCCCCGGCAAGTGCGCCTGCCAAACGCCCTGTGTATCGCCCGCCACCGCCTGCACCAGCGCCAAAGCCGCCACCGCTGCCGTATCGGCCCGCAGAATGCGCGGCCCCAGCGGCAGGCGGATTGCCTGCGGCACGGCGAGTATGGCGAGCCGTTCGGCCTCGTCAAAGCCGCCTTCCGGCCCAACCAGCACGGCAATCCGGGCGGCACCCCGAGCCGGGGCCAGCGCCGCCACCGGATCGCCCAGCGGCACCGATTCGTCGCAAAACACCAGCACGCAGCCGGGTGGCCAGCTCGCCAGCGCTTGCACCAGCGTCACCTCCGGCTCAATCTGCGGCACATGCAGCACGCCGCATTGCTCGGCGGCTTCAATCATGTTGGCGCGCATCCGCTCCAGGTTGAGGCGGGCGACTTGCGTGCGCCGCGTCAGCACCGGGCGCAGCCGCCCGGCTCCCATTTCCACCGCTTTTTGCACCATGTAATCCAGACGCGCCTGTTTCAGCGGGGCAAAGACATAGTCCAGGGCGGGTGCTGGCGGCTGGGGCCGCACCGGTTCCAGCACCAGCAGGTGGGCGGATTTGCGCCCTTCCGGCGCGATGGCAGCACGCCACTCGCCGTCGCGCCCGTTGAACACCAGCAGACTGTCCTGCGCCCCCAGGCGCAGCACGTTCAGGAGGTAATTGGCCTGCGCCCGGTCCAGCGCCACATTTGCCCCACTGGCCAGCGGGGCATCGACAAACAGGCGGTGGGGCGTGGTGACGGCGGGCATGGCAGTCTTATGGCACAGTCAACCGGGATTGCCATGGCGCTTTGCCTGGCCTACGCAAAAGCATGCCATTAGCCCGCCGTATTTCGGTGGCAGGCATAACATTTGATCCCTACAAGCCATTGCTATAGGGAGTATGCACAAGAGGGCAAAAGATGCGGAACGGACGAAATCTGGTTTTGGGTGCGGCTTGCGGCCTGGCCTTGCTGATGGCTGCCGGGCCCGCACTGGCGATTGACTGCCAGGCGGATTTTCAGAGCCTTACCGCCCGGGCTGGTGCCACCACCGCCGCGCTCAACCATTCGGCCAAGGTCAACAAGGGCAAGCTGGACCCGATCAGCGCCTGTCCGCGCCTGCGCAGCCTCGCCGCCATTCAGGGCGAGATGATCGCCTATATGGTCAAGAACAAGGACTGGTGCCACATTCCCGACAATATTGTCGAGGAGGCCAAGTCCGGCCGCGCCCGCACCGCCGGTCTGGCCGGGCAAGCCTGCGGGTTTGCTGCCAAAATGGCCATCGCCAAAAAGCGGGCCGAGCAGCAACAGGCCCAGGGCGGTGCTGTTCAGGGTGGCCCGCCCGCCCCGCCGCGCCTGCCCGCCGGGCCTTTGTGATCCGGCGGCCCGCGCCGCCTGATACGCTCCCGGACGCCAATGCACGCAATCTGGCCACCCGGCTTCTGCCCGCCCGGTTTTTGCCTTTCATCCAGCTCGCCCGCTGGGACCGTCCCGTTGGCTGGCAATTGCTGCTGGCCCCGTGCTGGTGGTCCAGCGCGCTGGCCTCGGTGGCGCAGCACCAGCCACCGCACTGGCTGCACCTCCTGCTTTTCCTGATTGGTGCCATCGCCATGCGCGGGGCGGGCTGCACCTACAATGACATTGTTGACCGCCATATTGACGCGAAAGTGGCGCGCACGATGGGTCGCCCGCTGCCGTCGGGCCGCGCCAGCCTGGCAGAGGCCAAATTTTTCCTCGTCCTGCAAAGCCTCGCCGGTTTCTTTGTGCTGGTCAGTTTCAACTGGTTCAGCATCTGGTTCGGCATCGCCTCGCTGGCTATCGTCGCGATCTATCCCTTCATGAAGCGCATTACGTCATGGCCGCAGCTGGTGCTGGGCCTTGCCTTTGCCTGGGGCGGCTGGATGGGCTGGGCGGCGGCATTTGGCGCGGTTGGCTGGCCCCCCGCGCTGCTGTATCTCGCCGCCATATTCTGGACCATTGGCTACGACACGATCTACGCGCTGCAGGACAGCCGCGACGATGCCATCATCGGGATAAAGTCCACCGCGCGGCTGTTTGGCAAGCAGGTGCGGCTGTGGGTGGGCGTGTTCTATGGCCTCGCCGCGCTGGGGCTGGCGGGGGCGCTGGGATTGGCCGGGGCGGGGCTTTGGGCCTGGCTGGGCTGGCTGGGTTTGGTGGCCCACCTGGTGTGGCAAGTGGCCTCGATTGTGCCGCCGGACGGGGCGCGGGCGTTGACGTTGTTCAAGTCCAACCGCGATGCGGGATTGCTGCTGTTTGCCGGGTTGATGGCGCAGGCCATGGCGGGGTAGCGGCACGGTGCCAGGCAGTCCCTTCTCCCGTCCTTCACGGGAGACGGGGCCCGAAGGGCGGGCGAAGGGTTTTGCCCTACGGCGTTACCTCGCCCCGCTGCACCGCCTTGGGCGCATGGGTCTCGCGCCACACCGAATTGGCCACATGCACTGCCGGGAAGGCGGCGCGGGGCACATAGTTCCCGTCGCCTGCCCTGGCCCGCAAATCCCCGTCCTTCCAGACAATTTTTCCGCGTGACAGGGTGATCTTGGGCAAGCCAACGCACTCAAACCCTTCAAACACATTATATTCAATCCGGCTGATCTGGTTTTTGGCGCGGATGGTTTTGCTGGCTTTGGGGTCCCACACCACAATGTCGGCATCTGCCCCCACAGCCACAACGCCCTTCTTTGGAAACACGTTGAGGATGCGGGCGATATTGGCGGAGGTCACGGCCACAAACTCTTCCGGCGTCAGGCGTCCGGTGCCGACCCCTGCCGTCCACAGCACCGCCATCCGGTCCTCCAGACCGCCGGTGCCATTCGGGATTTTGGTGAAATCCTTGCGGCCAAAGGCTTTTTGCTTGTCGCTGAAAGCACAATGATCCGTCGCCACCACCTGCAAGGCACCCGATTGCAAGGCCGCCCACAACGCATCCTGATTCTTCTTGTCGCGGAACGGCGGCGACATCACGCGGCGCGCCGCATGGGTCCAGTCCCGGTTCTGGTATTCGCTGTCATCAAGCACCAGATGCTGGATCAGCGGCTCGCCATAGACGCGCGCGCCGCGCGCCCGGGCCCGGGCAATCGCCTCTTGCGCTTCGCGGCAGGAGGTGTGGACGATATAGACCGGGCAGCCCGCCATGTCGGCCAGCATGATGGCGCGGTTGGTCGCCTCGCCCTCGACTTCCGGCGGGCGCGAATAGGAATGGCCTTCGGGCCCGGTCACGCCCTGCGCGAGGTAATGGGCTTGCAGCAGGGCCACCACATCGCCATTCTCGGCATGGACCAAAGGCATCGCCCCCAGTTGTGCGCAGCGCTGGAACGAGGGGAACATTTCGTCGTCCGTCACCATGATGGCCCCCTTGTAGGCCATGAAGTGTTTGAACGTGTTGATACCATAGGTTTTCACCACTGTTTCCATGTCATCATGGTTGGCCTTGGACCAGCCGGTGACAGCCATGTGGAAGCCGTAATCCCCCGCTGCCTTTTCCGAGCGGTGCTGCCAGTCCTGATAGGCGGCCAGCATGGACTGGCCAGGGCCAGGAATGCAGAAATCCACCACCATCGTGGTGCCGCCGGACAAAGCCGCCTTGGTGCCCCATTCAAAATCATCAGGCGAGGTGGCTCCCATGAACTGGATTTCAAGATGCGTGTG
>JAYVYA010000321.1:0-12565 GCA_043784745.1 Hyphomicrobiales bacterium | reverse complement strand
GCCGAGGCGGTCACGGGCGACGAGGGCCGGGGCATCATATTGCGGATGGGCATAGGCATAGCGCGCAAAAACCAATTTTGGGTCCGGCTCAAACGGCGGGTTGAGGGTGATGAACAGCGGGCGCGCCGGATCAATGTTCTGCAAAGTGTTCATCCAGTAGGTCACGGCCACCTGCCTGTTGTCCGCATCCCCGTCGCGCAGAAAATTCCACGCGGCCCACGCTGCCTTGCGGCGCGGCATCAGCGCGGGATCGCGGTGCAGGACGACATCGTTGACGCTGGTGCGCATCGCGCCCAGAATATCGCGCTCGGACGCGCTCGCATCGCCCAGCATGGCAAGGGCGTGCGGCGCATGGGTGGCCAAAACGACATGATCGAAGCCCTCGGTTTTCCCGCGCGCGTCGGTCACTTCCACGCGACCGGGGGTCCGCACCACGCGCGCCACACCGCAGCCAAGCCGAACGCAATCCCCCAGCATCTCCTGCACCTTGCGCACATAGGAGCGGCTGCCACCGGTCACTGTCCGCCATTTTGGACGGTCCCATTGCAGCAGGCAATGGTTGTCAAAAAAATCGATAAAACTCTGCGCCGGAAAATCCAGCATGGCCCGGGGGGACATCGACCAGATTGCCGCGCCCATCGGCACCAGATAATCGTCGCGCAGGCGGCCTGAAAAGCCGTGACGCACGAGGTAGTCCCCGAGGCAAGCCGGACCTATGGCACCGGCAACCCTGTCCGCCCGCGCGGTTTTCTGGAAGCGCAGGATATCGCGCAGCATCCACAAAAAGGATGGCGATGCCAGATTGCGCTTCTGCGCAAACAGGCCGGAAAACACATCCTTGCCATCGCGCCCGCACCATTCAAATGCGCCGCGATTGGCCGAGACGGCAAAGCTCATATTGGAGGCTTCGGTCTTCACCCCCGCCCATTCAAAGAAGGCGGTGAGATGGGGGTAATTCAGAATGTTGTAGACAATAAAGCCGGTATCGACAGTGACCGGCGTGCCGTCATAATCAATGTCCACCGTCGCGGCATGGCCACCGGCACGGGCTTCGCGCTCATAAACCACCAGATTGTGGCCCGCCGCTTTCAGGGCCATGGCAGCGGCATGGCCCGCTATGCCTGTCCCCACAATTGCTACGCGCATTTCGTCCGCCCTGGTTCATGGCTTTTCAGCATCATAGGGACATTACGCGCAAAAGGGCCATTTGGTTTCACGCCGCCGTTTTTGGAGCCAGCGAGGCGAAGGCCGCCAGCGCCCTGTCGCGCGCCAGATTGTGATCGACGATGGGCGCCGGATAGGTTTTGCCCAGCTTCACTCCGGCCCGGTGCAGCACATCGGCGGGCGCTTCCCAGGGCTGGTGCAGCCATTTGTCGGGCATAGCTGCCAGTTCCGGTACGAAACTCCGGACATAATCGCCTTTTGGGTCAAAGCGCTCGCCTTGCAGGACGGGATTGAAAATCCGGAAATACGGTGCGGCATCGGCACCCGAACCGGCCACCCATTGCCAGCTGGCCGGATTATTGGCCGGATCTGCATCGCACAAAGTATCCCAGAACCAGGCCTCCCCCACCCGCCAGTCGATCATCAAATGTTTGGTCAGGAACGAGGCGGTGACCATCCGCACCCTGTTGTGCATCGTGCCGGTCTGCCACAGTTGGCGCATGCCGGCATCGACAATGGGATAGCCCGTCTGGCCGCGCTGCCATGCCCGCAGCACGACGGGATCCGCCGCCGCCCACGGGAATTCATCAAACCGGCTGGAAAAATTGCGGGTGGCGAGGTCGGGATGGTGAAACAGCAAATGATAGGCAAATTCGCGCCAGCCGATTTCGGAGAGGAATTTATCGACATCCCCAACCCGCACCGCACCCGCATCATGGGCCGCTTCGACCGATTGCACGATCTGGCGCGGCGAAATTTCGCCAAAGCGCAGGTGCGGGGACAGGTTGGACGTGTTGGGCAGGTCGGGCCGGTTGCGGTCTGTGCCATAATTATGGATGCCATGGTCGAGGAAACGGCCCAGCAAGTCGCGTGCCCCGGCCTCCCCCGGTTGCCATTGCGCGGCCAGCCCGCCGGACCAGTCCGGCTTGGCTGGCAGCAGCTTCAGGCTGGCAAGCGTTTGCGGATGCTGGCCGGATTTCGGGATTGACGCGGCGGGAATGTGCGCGGGAGCGGGCAGGGGGGCGGGCCAATGGCGGCTGGCCAGACAGGCGCGCCAGAAGGGCGAGAACACCCGGAAATCGCCGCCAGTCTTTGTTTTAACCTCCCACGGCTCGACCAGCAAATGGCTGTTGAAACTGGCGGCTTTGATGCCGCTGGCAGTCAGACTGGTCTTGATTTTGCTGTCCAGCGCGATTTCGGCGGCCCCGTAGCGGCGGTTCCAGAATACAGCCTGTGCGGCGCAAGCCCCGGCCAATTGCGCCATCACTTCATCCGCGCGCCCGGTAAAAAGATCGAGCCGCCCGCCGAGTGCTGCGATCTGCGTGCCCAGCCGGGCGAGGGAATGGTGCAGCCACCAGCGGCTGGCCCCGCCAGGGGCACGCAATCCCGCGCTTTGCCGGTCAAAAATATATACACAGAGCACGGGGGCCCCGCTCTCCAGTGCGGCAGCCAGCGCCGGATTGTCGGCAAGGCGCAGATCATCCCGCAGCCAGACGATGGCGGGCCGGGTGGAAGCGGGCATGGTGAGTCTCGCAGGCGGTTGGAGCGACAAGAGGGAGATAAATGGAGCAGCTTTCGATTGGGGCAAGATGGCCGCGCCAACCGGGCCGGAATCTGCCGACGAAACCGTGGCTAAAATGTCACTTGTGACGAAATTGCGATGACAATGCGGCGAAGACAGCTACCGCAGCGTCAGCCTGATTGCAGCGATAGTTTGCATGTAAACCAATGATATGCCGCTGTTTCCGGCGAAAATCGGCTCATTTCCCCGCTTTTAACACCAAAAAGTCTCACCCGCCGTCGGCCACGCGGGCTGGTTGCATCCAATTGTGTTGTTGCATCCGCCCTCTTTTGACGGCTAGATCGCGGCGGAATTGCGATTTGCTCATGTGCTGGTGGTTCTCTCCCCGACATGATGCATAGTCCATAAAACAATTGTTTGGAGATTTTGATGTCCAGGGAAATGAAACGGATTTTGACCATGGGCGTCGCTGCGGCGGCTCTGGTGTGCGGTATTTCCAGCGCGCAGGCTGGCGCGTTCGCGCTTCGTGAACAAAGCGCTGACGCCATGGGCCAGGCATTCGCGGGCGTCGCCTCGGGGAGCGGGAGCCTGTCCTCCATGTTCTGGAACCCGGCGACGATCACCGACATCGCTGGCTGGCAATCATCCTGGAGCGCCACCGGTGTTCTGGCTAATTCAAAGACCACGGCTTTGCCGGGAACGTCGCCGCTCTTTCTCCCCCTGGGCAATAGTGGCAATATCGCGCAGAGCGCCATATTGCCTGCCAGCTACAGCTCCTATCAGGTGAACGACCAGTTGTGGCTGGCATTGTCTGTCAACTCGCCATTTGGTCTGGTGACCAAGAATAACCAGCCCTGGGCTGGCGGCATTTATGGCCAGACCTCAAAAGTCATTTCAACCGATATAACGCCAACCGTTGGCTACAAGGTAAATGACTGGTTTTCCGTCGCTGCCGGGTTGCAGATTGAATATTTCAAGACCCGCCTGACCTCATTGCGCCCCCCGGCCGGGCCCAGCTATATCGAGCTGAAGGGCAGTGACTGGGGCTTTGGCTATACACTGGGTGCAACCTTCAAGCCAACGTCCACGACTGAAATCGGCATTGGCTACCGCTCGCGCGTCACGGAAAGCCTGACCGGCACGCTGAAAAACTTCCCCGGCGGATTGCCCGCCGTCGTCGCCATCAAATCGAAGCTGACGTTGCCGGATGTCGTCACGGTCGGCATCACGCAGAAGGTCAATGATAAACTGTCGCTGTCAGGTGGTTTTGAATGGACCAATTGGAGCCTGTTCAATACTTTTCCGGTGGTTGTAACCGGTGGTCCTGCAGCCGGTGTTACGCCAACCCGCCTTGGTTTTCGTTACCGCAACGGCTGGTTTGCCTCCGTGGGCGGTGCCTACAAGTGGAACGACCAGCTGACGCTGAAGACGGGCCTTGCCTATGAACGCTCGCCGATTTCAGATACGACGCGCGGCGTGCGCCTGACAGACAACGACCGCATCTGGGCATCCATCGGCGCGGGCTACAAGGTCAGTGACAAGCTGTCGTTTGACTTCAGTTATGCCCATATTTTTGTGAAGAAGTCTCCGATCACCATTGCCAATGCTGCAAACCCGGCGTGGAACGCAGCGGTGCCGCTGCCCTTCGTTGGTTCCAACAAAACCTCGATTGACCTCATCTCCGTCGGCCTGAACTACCGCTGGGATGATCCCAGGGTGGCGGTTCCGGTCGTTCCGATTGTGCGCAAATACTGAGGCTTTCCGGGGGGCGCGGGTTCTTAGCCCGCTGACGGCACGCGCTCTGCGTTGGAAACAGGCTGAACGGTCTCCATTTGGCGGCAGAGTGAAAGAACAAGAAAGCCGCGCTGGTTCAGCGCGGCTTTCTTGTTCTCATTCTGCGGGGAACCGTGTTTCCAGACCTTTCACGCCTTCACCAGCACGTAAGTCCCCGGCGCATCGCCCAGCACTGTCAGGCCAGCATCGCCCGGCACCCGTGCGGGCACCAGTCCGGGGGCCTGCATTCTGAGCCATTCAAACCAGTTCGGCCACCACGAGCCGGGATGCTCCACCGCCTTGGCCGCCCAATCCTCAAATTCGCCGGAGGGGGCGGGGCCGGTCCAGTACTGGTATTTTGGCTTCATCGGCGGGTTGATTACACCGGCGATGTGGCCGGAGCCCGCGAGCACGTAACTCATCGCGCCACCAAAGAATTTCGCGCCGTTGAACACCGATTTGGCCGGGGCAATGTGGTCTTCGCGGGCGGCGAGATTATAGACGGGGATGTTGACCTGGCCCAAATCCAGCGCCACCCCGCCCACCACCATCTTGCCCTTGGTGAGGTTGTTGTGCAGGTAGCAATTGCGCAAATAGAAGGAATGGTTGGCGGCGGGCATCCGGGTCGAATCGGAATTCCAGGTCAGGAGGTCAAACGGGGTCGGGGCCTTGCCCTTGATGTAATTATTGACGGCGTAGGACCAGATCAAGTCATTTGGCCGCAGCATATTGAAGGCATTGGCCATTTTCGAGCCTTCGAGATAGCCTTTCTCCGCCATTTCCTGCTCGGCCGCGGCGATCTGCTCCTCATCGACAAAGACCTGAAGGTCGCCGGGGTCGGTAAAATCGACCTGCGTGGTGAACAGGGTGGCGCTGGAAATGCTTTTGTCGCCCTTGGCCGCCAGCCAGGCCAGCGTCACCGATACCAGCGTGCCGCCGACGCAATAACCGGCGACGGACAGATCCGGTGCGCCGGTTGCCAGCGCAATCGCATCGCGCGCCGCCAAAATGCCTTCGCGCATGTAATCTTCAAAGCTCTTGTGGCGGTGGCGTGAATCGGGATTGACCCATGAGATGACGAACACCGTCAGCCCCTGCGCCACGGCCCAGCGGACAAAGCTTTTCTCGGCATTGAGGTCGAGAATATAAAATTTGTTGATCCATGGCGGCACGATCAGCAGCGGGCGCTTCAGCACCTGCGGCGTGGTGGGCTCATATTGCAGCAGCTCGATCAGGTCGTTGCGAAACACCACCTTGCCTGGCGTGGTCGCGACATTGACGCCCAGCACAAATTTGGAATGGTCGCTCATGCGGATTTTGACGTGGCCTTGGCCAGCTGCAATGTCCTCGGCCAGCTGGGTCATGCCGCGCACCAGATTTTCGCCATTCTGGTCGAGGGTTTCGGCCATCAGTTTGGGATTGGTGGCCACAAAATTGGACGGCGACACGGCACCAGCAATCTGGCGCACCAGAAATTCAGCCTTGTGCCGCGTGTGCGGGTCCAGCGTTTCGGCTCCCTTGACCATCTGGGTGGCCCAGTCGGTGGTCAGCTTGTAGGCCTGGGCGATGAAATCATGGACCGGACTTTCCCGCCATTCGGGGTCGGCAAAGCGCTTGTCGGCGGGGTCTGGCGGTGCGACCTGCGGCGTTTCCTCCCCCGCCATCCGGCGCAGGGTGTGCGACCACAGCCCCATGAAGCCAGCGGACAGGCGGGTTTGCGCTTCAATCGCACGGGCAGGATCAGACAGCCAGTATTCGGCGACATGGCCGAGGGTTTTCACCGCATCGCCAACATCGCTGGACAGGCCCATTTTGACTTCACCGCTCTGGCGCGGAGCCATATAGGCGGCGGCGGCCTTGCCGCCCATTTCGACAAGCCGGGCCATGTTCTGCGACAATTGGTCAAAGTCCAGCCCTTTGGCCGGGGCGGCTGCGGGGCCTGGCGACAGGGGCGGGGTTTGCATAACCCCGGGCGTGGCAGCAGCCGTGGCAGGGGGCGGCTGCGCAGCGGCGGTGGCAGGCGCAACCGGCGCTGGCTCAGGCGCAGCTGGCACGTGTCTGACTTTGTCTGCCAAAGCGCCCTTGGCTTTTGGAGCCTTTTTGACTTTCATAACGTTTTCCCGGTCTCTTGCATTTGGTGCGTCTAAAAAAGTCAGAATGGCAATGTTGGATCACGATTGCACCGCAATAGGGCTTTATTCACCATAATCGGCAAACATGCCATAGGTGTTGTGTCGCACACCAGAATCGCAGGATCAAACATTGTGTCCACCTTGCTCCAGGTCTCCGGTTTTCCGGACCCGCTTCGCCGCTTCGCCCTCGCAGCGCTGGCGCTGGCCGGCCTGGCGGGCTGTGCTTCCGGGCCTGAGGGCACGGCAACGGGGGACGGCCCGGTCAAGAGCCTGTTGCGGGCTGGCAATTTTGTGACCGACCCGCCAAAGCCAAAAGATTTTGTCGTGAAATCTCGACCGGCAGATGACAGACTGGACTATATCCCCGTGCACCTGCGTCCGGCCAACCGGCCCGAGCCGGTGCTGGCACCTGCCGGGGTCAAGGCGCAGGAGAACCAGCTGGACGCCATCCGCAAGCAGCATGACCGGATTTCCGGACGCCCGGTCGTTCCGGCCAAGGCGGCCAAAGCGAAGAAGCCCCTGCAAACACCCGTTGCACTTCCCGCCGCCGGCTGATTTGAAAAAGCGGCATTTACGAAACCGCTGGCAGCGTCTATGCCAGCAAAACCAACCCCCGAGAGGATGAAATGACCGATTTTCACCGCGTCAGACGCTTGCCACCCTATGTTTTCGAGCAGGTCAACCGCTTGAAAGCCAAGGCGCGAGCCGGTGGCGCGGATATTGTCGATCTGGGCATGGGCAATCCCGATTTGCCCGCTCCCAAACATGTCATTGACAAACTGGTGGAAACGGCGGGCAAGCCGCGCACCGACCGCTATTCCGCTTCCAAGGGCATTCCCGGCCTGCGCCGCGCCCAGGCCAATTATTACGCCCGCCGCTTTGGCGTGAAGCTGAACCCCGATACGCAGGTGGTGGCGACGCTGGGCTCAAAAGAGGGCTTTGCCAATATGGCACAGGCCATTACCGGGCCGGGCGATGTGGTGATTGTGCCTAACCCGTCCTACCCGATCCATGCATTTGGCTTCCTGATGGCGGGCGGGGTGATCCGCTCGGTGCCGGGGGACCCGACTCCGGCCTTTTTCCGCGCCATGGAGCGGGCCATCACCCACTCGATTCCCAAACCGATTGCGGTCGTGGTGTGCTTTCCCTCCAACCCCACCGCCATGGTCGCCTCGCTGGATTTTTACAAGGATCTGGTGGCTTTCGCCAAGAAGCACGAGATATTTATCCTGTCCGATCTTGCTTATTCGGAAGTCTATTTTGATGGCAATCCCCCGCCCTCGGTCCTGCAGGTGCCGGGCGCGATGGATGTGACGGCGGAATTCACTTCCATGTCCAAAACCTTCTCGATGGCTGGATGGCGCATGGGCTTTGCCGTCGGCAACGAGCGGCTGATGGCGGCACTGACGCGGGTAAAAAGCTATCTCGACTATGGGGCCTTCACGCCGATACAGGTAGCGGCAACGGCGGCGCTGAATGGCCCGGAGGATTGCATTGTAGAAATGCGCGCCACCTACAAGGCCCGCCGCGATGTGATGGTGGAGAGCTTTGCCAGTGCTGGCTGGGCCATTCCCTCGCCGGTCGCCTCGATGTTTGCATGGGTGCCGATTCCGGAGAAATTCCGCCATCTCGGCTCGCTGGAATTTTCCAAACTGCTAATCGAGAAGGCCGATGTAGCCGTCGCCCCCGGTATTGGGTTTGGCGAGCATGGCGATGATTATGTGCGCCTCGCTCTGGTTGAGAACGAGCAGCGCATCCGCCAGGCCGCGCGCGGCATCCGGCGGTTTTTCGATACGGCGGACCAGACGCTGCACAATGTGGTGAAGCTGCACGCGGCGGGGTGACCGGAGCGCGAACCTTCAGGTCCGCAAGTGTCATATACTTGCAAACCCTGGGGTTCGCGCTCCCGCTCACACCCGCCTTGGCCCCAGCTCCCCGAACCCGAAAAACCCGCCGGGCCGGAACATCAGCAGCGCCACCAGAATGAAATAGACGGCCAGATCGCGGTATTCTCCGGCAAAGAACGATTGCCAGAAGGCCTCGAACAGCCCGATCGCCAGCCCGCCCAGCAAAGCGCCGGGGATGGAGCCAATGCCGCCCAATATTGCCGCAATCAGTGCTTTCAGACCCAGCATTGTGGAACCGCCATAGCCAAACGCCCCGTAAAACAGCGTCATGATGCAGCCTGAAAGTCCGGCAAAGCCGCAGGCCAGCGCGAAGGTTTTGGCAAACAGCGCGCCGGGCGAAACGCCAAACAGCGTGGCCGCCTTCGCATCATCGGCATAGGCCCGCCATTCCCGCCCAAATCGTGAGAACTGCATCAGCGCCAACAGCCCGCTGGCGCAAAGTGCCGCAATTCCGGCTGTCAGCAATGTCATGGGTGTGACAGTAACGACAAACGCGCCAGCGCGGGCCAGTGCCACCGGCTCATTCAGCACCGGTGTCAGCCATTGCGGCACCGCGCCCTGCGTCAGCCGCAGGTATTCCTGCAAAAACAGCGCCAGCCCGATGGTGGCAACCAACCCGGTCGGGTGGCTGGCACCGGCCAGCGGCGCAAATACCAGCCGCCCTGCCACCAGCCCGTGCACCATTGCGGCGAGCACCCCCGCCACCAGCGCCGCGACAATGGGCAGGAAGGTGCCCGTGCCCGCCGCAATTGCCACCCCATAAACCGCCGCGTAGCCACCCACCGCCGCAAACTCGCCAAAAGCCAGGTTGATCCGCCCGACAAGTCCGTAGACCAGCGAATAGGCAGCAGCGAGCAAAGCGTAAATGGCGGCAAGGGGCAGGGCATTGAGACCTTGCTGGAAGCCATAGGCCAGCCAGCCCGGCATTTCCTGCGCCCGGTCTGCGCCCGCGACCGGCTCCGGATCGGCCCCTGCCGCCTCCGGCGTGGCCAGCCAGAAGCGCTGCAGGAAAAACATCTGCATGTCCGAAACCGGCCCCGTGTCCGTCGTCACGCCCGCCAGCTGCCCCTGGCCGGGCTGGGTGGCGCTGGTCTCAAACCGGCATTTGAGGGTTTTGCGGCTGGTGCGGATCGAGGGGGTGGTGAGGTAATAATCCACTTTCACGCCCGCGCCGCTGGCATCGCCAATGGTTGCCACAACATGCACCTGTGCGTCCGCCGCGCTGAGCGCGGCCAGCACAATGCGGCAGGTCCGGCCCTGGCCAGCATCCGCTTGCGGCGTGCAGGCAGAAAGCCACAGGCAAAGCACGAGCGGGAGGGCACGAATGAGCATCTGCTTTGCTAGTCCCAACTGTGCGGGCGCGCAAAGGCCCCGGATCACATTTGTTGCGGGCGCCGGCGTTCTGGTCACCGGGATTTGCCGGGAGCTATATTTATGTTATACGGATTGTATAACATGCAATGGAGTTATCCGATGAACAAGCCCGCCGGAAAGAGTGAAGCAGACGGCATGGTCCTGCACATCCGCAAAATCGGCAATTCCATCGGCATTATCCTGCCCAAGGATTTTGCCGCGCGCAATGAAATTGCCGATGGCGACAAGCTTCATATCATCCGGCAGGCGGACAATGCCTTTTTGCTGAGCAAGAAAGATCCGACATTCACCAACGCCATGGCAATTGCCCGCAAGGGAATGAAAACTTATCGCAATGCCTTGGCGGAACTGGCGAAATGACGGAGCCTTTTTGGCTTGCCGTAGATTTGATCATGGCCGTGCACGACGAGCAGATTGCCGAACATGGCGGTTTGCCCGGCGTGCGCGATGCAAATATGCTTGAATCAGCATTGGATCGCCCCCGCAATAAATGGGCCTATGAAGAGGCCGATCTCGCCGATTTGGCTGCTGCCTATGGCTATGGAATTGCCCGCAACCATCCGTTCGTGGATGGCAATAAACGCACGTCACTGATCGCCATTTACACGTTTCTGGGATTGAACGGCACTGATTTTATCGTGTCTGAACCAGATTTCGCTGCCATTATCCTCTCTCTCGCCGCTGGCGAAGTCAGCGAGGAAAGTCTGGCGCGCTGGATACGGGATAATTGGCCAAAGGCGTAAAAATGCCCGCGCGAGTGATCGCGCGGGCAGATAGGTTTGCAACCTGGCAGCAACGAAGCTGCAAGCGTCAATACTGCCGGTCAGCAGGTCAGGGCTTGGCGACGCAGCCACCCTTGGCACCGCTGGTCGAACTGGCAGGCACCTCGTTGGGGCCGCAGGGCGATGTTTGAACCGGAGTCCGGACGGGCTGGCTGCCTGCGGCAGTGGCGGGCGCATCACAGCCGCCATTCTTGCCGCTGGTGGAGCCCGTTGGCAGTTTGCCATCGCCGCACACGGAAGTATCGACCGTGCCCTTGGGTGCGATTTCATTGACAGGCATGGCTTCGCAGCCGCCCTTGTTGCCGCTCGTCGATCCGGTTGGCCTCTGGCCTGGACCACAGGGTCCGGCGATTTTGGTCAAGCTGGAACCAGAAGCCGGAGCGGCGGGCATGCCCGAAAAACCCATGGCAGCAAAAGCTGGCGCGGATGCGAAGGCAAACAGGGTGGTGGCAATCAAAAGTGTGTTGCGCATTTGCAGTTCCTTTGGTTCGATTAATGAACAGCCAGAACGCGCGAATGCGCTTCAGGTTCCACAAAACCCGGCAAACGTGTGATTCACTCTTCTACCCCCGCAGCCTCGTTGCCACCTCCACCGCAAAATACGTCAACACCCCGTCCGCTCCGGCGCGCTTGAAGGCCAGCAAACTCTCCATCATGGCGCGGGTTGTGTCGATCCAGCCGTTTTGGCCGGCGGCCATTATCATCGCATATTCGCCCGACACCTGATAGGCGAAGGTCGGAACGCCAAACTCTGCCTTGACCCGGCGCACAATGTCGAGATAGGGCATGCCGGGCTTGACCATGATCATGTCCGCCCCTTCCTCCACATCCAGCGCCACTTCGCGCATGGCTTCATCCGAATTGCCGGGGTCCATCTGGTAGGTGCGCTTGTCGCCCACCAGCGTCGCACTGGTGCCCACCGCATCGCGGAACGGGCCGTAGAAAGCCGAGGCATATTTGGCGGCATAACTCATGATTTGCACGTGCTCGAACCCGGCGGCGTCCAGCCCTTCGCGAATCGCGCCAATCCGCCCGTCCATCATGTCGGAGGGGGCGATAATGTCTGATCCGGCGCGGGCCTGGCAGATGGCCTGTGCTACCAGCACCACCAGCGTTTCGTCATTGAGGATTTCCGTGCCGCGCATCAGGCCGTCATGGCCATGGCTGGTATAGGGGTCGAGCGCCACATCGGTCATCAGGCCCAGGGTGGGCACGGCGGCTTTCAAGGCCCGGCAGGCAGTGCACACCAGATTGTCCGGGTTCAACGCCTCGCTGCCCTGTCCGTCCCGACGGCCCGGGTCGGTATAAGGGAACAGCGCGATAGCGGGAATGCCGAGGCTGGCGGCATGGCTGGCCGCCTTCACTGCTTCATCAATGCTGTAGCGAAATACGCCCGGCATGGAGGCGATGGATTGCCTGATCCCCGCGCCATCGACCAGGAATATCGGCCAGATCAGGTCGTCGATGGTGAGGTTATGCTCGCGAACCAGCCGCCTCGCCCAGTCGTTCTTGCGGTTGCGGCGGGGGCGGTGGGTGAGAATGCGCGGGGTCATGGGCGGTTCTTCCAGGAAAATACCGCCCTGTCTTAAACCATGCGGCGGGCGGGGCAAGAGGCCCGCCCGCTGCGGATATCAGCCGCAGCGGCCATTGTTGGCCCGCCTGCGGGCTTGAATGGGGTCGTCGCCCTGAATTTCAGTGTGGTGGTGTGGTCGGCATTCATGTCGGTTTACGCCATCGTCAGCAAGGCCCCCTTTTCCCGATTGGTTTTGCCACGATGCGCTATGTTGGTGCCTGCCGCCGCGCCCGGTTGGCGCAAGCTTCGGCCGAGGTCTCCATTTACCGGGAATTGACCTTGCCCTCCCCATCGGGCAAACCCGCCCAACGGAGACCCCATGTCCATCCCCGAAATCC
>JAYVYA010000320.1:0-5786 GCA_043784745.1 Hyphomicrobiales bacterium | reverse complement strand
CCGCCAGCTCTGGGTGAGGAGCTTGCGCCGGGTGAAATTCTCGGCAGTCATGCGGGCGGCAACGATCAAGGCGGTGATGGTGTCATCTTCCGCCGCCGTATCAATGCGCAGCCAGGCCTTGGCATCCGCCAGCGAGACCGGCTCGCTGGCAGGCGGGGTGAGAAGGATGGGGGACATGGAAACTCCAGGGATCGCAGGTTTTTAACCCGCTTTGCACGGCGGTGAATGTTGCCTTATTGGGGAGCGTGAAGCGGTGGTACCGGCGCGTTGAAACACCCGGTCCGGGGAGTGTTGTTCAATGCGGAAAATACTGGCCTGTTTGATCCTCGCGGCGCTTGCCACCAGCGCCCGCGCCATCGTCGGCCCCTCCAGTGACGGCGGGGCGCAGGCGGCGCATGTGCTGATGGTTTTGAAACGCAGCGCCCGTTCGTCCAGCTTTTGCTCTGCCGTCGTCGTCGCTCCCGGCGTGGTGCTGACCGCCGCCCATTGCGTCACCGGCAAGGCCAACATGAAGCTGCATTTTCGCAATGCCTCCGGCCAGCCGGTTTTGCTTGATGTGGCGGATGTCGCCATCCACCCGGATTTTCACGCCGACGCGCAGAAATCGCGGGTGAAGACGATTGATCTGGCGCTGGTAAAAACCACCGCCCCCCTGCCCTTCACCCCCGCCCCGCTGGATGCCAGCGGGGAAATTGTGGTGGGCACAGGTTATCTTCTCGCCGGTTTCGGCCTCTCCCGTGAAGGCGATGGCAGAACCGGAGGGACCTTGCGCACCGGTGCTCTGGAAGCCCGCGCACCATTATCCAAAATCCTGCTCTGGGCCAAGGATCGCGGCAATTCCGGCACCGGTGCCTGCACGGGCGATTCCGGTGCGCCAATTTTTGATGCCAGTGGCACACAAGTCGTCGCCATCACCGCCTGGGCAGACGGGGCGGGCAAGGCCCTGTGCGGATCGCTGACGCAGGGAACGCTGGTGGCGCCAGTGCGCGGGTGGATTGACGGAGTGCTGGCAGGATGGGAAATCCACTAACCGGACCGCGCACTTCCAGTGCGCTTTTGCGCGGAGGCAGGTCCGGCCAGTTTTGCAGGAATGAAGCAGTGGCAGGAGCGCACTGGAAGTGCGCGGGTGGATTGACGGAGTGCTGGCAGGATGGGAAATCAACTAACCGGACCGCGCACTTCCAGTGCGCTTTTGCGCGGAGGCAGGTCCGGCCAGTTTTGCAGGAATGAAGCAGTGGCAAGAGCGCACTGGAAGTGCGCGGTCCAGCTTACACTGTCCCAAACTTCAGCAGCTTGATCGCGTCAAAATCCTGCACGCCGCCGCCGACACGCTTGGTGGTATAGAACAGCACATAGGGTTTTGCCGAATAGGGATCGCGCAGGATACGCATGCCGATCCGGTCGACAACCAGATAGCCGCGCTCGAAATTGCCGAAGGCAATGGCGAATGAATCAGCGGCAATATCGGGCATGTCCTCGGCTTCCGTCAGCGGAAAATTCATCAGCGTGGCGGGCGCGCCGATGATGGCGGGCGGGGACCACAGGTATTCCCCCGTCGTCGCCTTGAACTTGCGGATTTGCGACTGGGTTTTGCGGTTCATCACAAAGCGGGCGTTCTGGCGATAACCCGCCTTGAGCGCATAGATGAAATCCACCAGCACATCGGAGGGGTTGGCCGCCGGGAAGGCCCCCGCCGCGCCGGTGACATTATAGCCCATGCTGCCCCAGGACCAGACGCTCTGCGCCACCTTCGGCGGGGTGAGAAAGCCCTGCGGCTTGCTGGTGCCATTGCCGTTGACGAAGGCACTGCCTTCCTGCTCGGCAAACACCACCGCCACTTCCTCGCCAATCCATTGCTCGATATCGACAATCGAATCATCCAGCAAAGTCTGGGTGGCGGCGGGCATGGCGTAGAGTTCGAAAGCCGGAAAGTGCATGTCGGAAATCTGCTGCGTGCCGCTTTGCGGACGGGGATCGGCTTCCGCTACCCAGCCTGCGGCCGGGCCGGCGAAGGAGAAGGCCTTGCGCAATTGCGCCCCGGAAATCTGCCGCACCGACGAAATCGAGCGTATCGGCGAGGCCTGCGACATGCGGCGAAGAATCTCCTGCTCGGCCGGCACGGGCACCAGATAGCCGCCATCCGGGCCGGAACCGGCGGACAGCGCCTTGCCTTCCAGCCCCTTCAGCCCCTGCGCCTCGCCGGTGCGGACATAGACGTTGAAA
Organism: Hyphomicrobiales bacterium; assembly: GCA_043784745.1. Taxonomy (GTDB): domain Bacteria; phylum Pseudomonadota; class Alphaproteobacteria; order Rhizobiales; family Beijerinckiaceae; genus JAYVYA01. The sequence goes on along the minus strand of JAYVYA010000320.1, from coordinate 3,563 downwards.
GCAGCCTTGTGCTCGCGGTTGTCGTCATCGGCGGCCTTCTCGCTGCGCGCCAGCGACGGGCGGGCGCGCTCCACCAGCAAAGTATCGACGCGGCGCTTGTTGTCATCCAGCGCCCGGTCGATGCGGGTCAGCTTTTCTTCCGTGACGACATCGGAAGACATCCGCGTCTCGATCTGGTCGAGGCGCTCGTCATTGGTCTCCTTGAAGGCGGCAAAAGCGCGGTGAAATTCGTCAAACGCGCCGGACACGTCGGCGGCAGATTTGGTTTCAACTTTTGCACGCGGCAGGGTTTTGGCTTGCATGTTCATGGGTTTGCCTCTGGATTGTTAACGGAGAAGAGCGGCGGCATGGCGGATTTTGGCCGCCAGATTGCCTGATGGGAGCGGGCTTTCAGGATTGGCGGCGGCGCGCTTGACCGCTGAAATGCGCGCCTCCGGCAGCATGGGAAAGGTCACAACCGAGATTTCCCATAGATCGAGCTTGGTCAGGCGGCGAACACCGCTGGCCTTGTCCTTGACCGATTTTTCGGTTTTGAAGCCGATGGACAGGCCATCGAGCGCGCCCTCGCGCATCAAAGCCAGAATTTCGCGGGCACGGGCGACGGCCAGATTCAGGCGGCCTTTGACCTTCAGGCCGCGCGCATCCTCGACAATCGACTGCCACGAGCCAATTGGCTGGGCGGCCTGGTGCTGCCACAGCATTTTGATACCGCCCGGCCCGCGTTTCAGCAGGCTGTCGCGGAAGGCACCGGGCATCACCTGGTCCTGCCCCATATCGACCATTCCGAACAAACTGGCATACCCCTCAAACGAGCCATCCGGCGAGAGGTTGGAGATTTGCTCGGGCGTGTGCTTGGTTTCGAGCTTTGGGGTGAAATCATATTCCGGCGCGGGAACGGCTTTATGTGGCTGCATCAAGGTTTCTCCTGCAAAATTCGGGTGGGCCACGCGGGGCGGGCGGCTGGGGCAGCAGCGCCGGGCACCAGCCGCTCCAGCACCCGGATAAACCCGGCCATGGCCGCCTGCGCCTCACGCGGCGGATCGGGTGTGGCCGGGCGCAGCGGATCGGCGGCGCGGGTTGAAAGCGGCTTCATGGCTCATCTCCAAAGCGGCGGTTGAAGTGGGCAAGTTCGCGCACAAAAGCGTCGAACCGGCGGTTGGCGGCGGCAAGCTCGCGCAGGGTGGAAAGCAGCAGGCCCGAAGCCCCGCTGGCCCACAGGAACAGCGCCAGATGCGCCAGATCCCCGCGCTGGAGGATAGCGTTGGTGATTTCGGGCATGGAGGCTCCGGCGCGGAAGGAAAAGAGGGTTGTTGGCAGTCGGCAATCGGCAGTAGGCAGTCGGCAGTCGGCAGTCGCAAAATCGACTGTCGATTGCCCACTGCCGGCCGCCGCAAAATTATTGCCCAACCCCCTTCGCCAAAGCCCCGTAGCCCAGCGCCTCGCGCTTCTCGTCCTGCGTCAGAAACCCCGCCGCCCCCACCCGCGTCCATTCCAGCGCGCGCTCAATGGCCAGGGCTTCGATCCGGTCGACATTGTAATCAAAATGCAGGCCGGAGAAGACCGGGGCGAACCAGGCGGCAAAGCTTTTCTGGGTGCGGGCTATCAGCGGGATCACGGTTTGCCGCCAGAAGACGCGGTTGGCTTCCTGGTAATTGGAGAATGTATTATCCCCCGGAATGCCCAGCACCAGCGGCGGCACGCCAAAGGCCAGTGCGATTTCGCGCGCCGCGCCATTCTTGGCCTCCATGAAATCCATGTCTTTCGGGCTGAGCGACAGGGCCTTCCAGTCCAGCCCGCCTTCCAGCAGCAGCGGGCGCCCGGCATTGCGGGAGCCGGAAAAATTCTCGTCGAGCTCGGATTTGAGCCGCTCGAACTGGTCATCCGACAAATGCGAGCCTTCCGGCCCGGTATAGACCAGCGCGCCCGAGGGTCTTGCCGAATTGTCGAGCAAGGCCTTGTTCCAGCCACCCGCCGCATTGTGAATGTCCAGCGCCACCTGCGCCGCCGCCATCGGCGAGAAGCCGTAATGGTCATCGAGCGGATGGAACAATTTCAGATGCAAAACCGGGTTGAGGCCCTCGCCAGTGAGGGCATAGCGCACCTTGTCGCCGCCCACCATATACTCATAACCGACCGGCCAGCCCGTTTTGCCGGGCACAATGCTCATCCGGTCCGGGCGCAGGCTGTAGAGTTCGCGCGGCTCGCCATCGACCTGCACCGCTTCAATGTAAGCGTTGCCAAACAGCAGAAGGTTGGTGAACACGCCCTCCAGAAAGCTGGGGCCGACATCGCCGGGATTGGGGCGGGCGAGGAGATCGAGCAAGGGATGCTCGCGCAATTCCTCCCGGCCCTCAAAAGCCAGCCACGGCACCGAAGCCGCCGCCTCGGCAATCATCCGCACGGCACGGTAAACCACCGCATTGCGCTCATAGCCCTGCTGGGTCAGCGCGACATAGTTGCGCGGCGTCCAGCGGGCGAGACCCTGGGAATACATGGCAAGAATCCCGGCGGTGCGGGAGGCTTTGGTGTCGGGGGGCGCGGCGGGCGCGGGTGTGCTGCTGCCCGGCGACAACGGCTTCGTTGCGCCGAAGAGGCGGGAAAGGAGGGTTGGCATGGGGGCCTCGCGGTTGGACGGGGGTGGCAAGCGGGCAATAAAAAACCCGCCAGTGGGGCGGGTTTTCGTCAGAGTGAACTGGTTGTCCAGATGTGCCTAGTCGGCGAAATCAGCCTCTACCAGCTCGTCGTCGTCAGCATCTGCCATATTTTTGGCACCGACAAGCGCCTTTTCGCCACTGGCATTCCAAGCGGCAAAATCGGCAAGCGGAATCACATCCACGAGCGTCTTGCGACCATTGCCGTAGACAGCCAAGGCCCGAGCCTTCGCGTCCTTGACGGCCAAAGCCAAATTGTCTTCCGTGGTAACAAAAGATTCTTTTGCGTAGCAAACGACAGCGGGAGACATTTCACAATTCCTTCATCAGATAATTCCCCGGCCTTTTAAGCATGGAATATGGATCATAGCCGTATCGCCCATATTGTGCGGGGTCAACAGCATCTTTTATCAGAACGCGCCTCGCACCCAAAAGTTTCCCATATTCCTCGGCACACGCCAATATGGGGATCAGGATGCCTTTCAGCAGATAGGTTGGCGCGAAAGACCTTTCCACCCAATTAATGACCAAATGTGTTTTTCCTGCGGAAGGCTTGCCGAGTGCCAGTCCCTGCAGGATATTTTCATCTCCGACCTTCTGCCAAACCGCCAGATCAAAATACGAGGGGCGGTTTGAGAATCGGTGGTACAATTTCTCCCAACTGACAATAAACCCGCGATGGGTCTTGTCACCATAATATTTGGGCCATTCAAGGCGGGCAAAATCAAGCGCACGCTTGTCGATCGAGCTCAATGTAAGATTGCGCCAGTGAGCCTTCAAGATATTTATTTGATCAAGCACGAATTTCATTGTCGATAGGCGGGCTGCTTCGAGCATTGGGGATGTCCGGGGTAATGTAGAGATTGGGTTGGTTATGGGTGTTGCTTTGCCAACTCGGGTTGGCTTTCGTCG
>JAYVYA010000319.1:0-3583 GCA_043784745.1 Hyphomicrobiales bacterium | reverse complement strand
GAAGGAACAACGGGCGACATCGCCGCGCGCGGGGCCGGTGGCCACCGGCCCCGCGCAAGCCAATTGCAAACACAATTGGCCCCTTGTCCAGATACAAGGAAACAGCCGCTCAATCCAAATACATCACGCTCTAAAAAACCTTGCGCCGCGCGGCACGTGCCGAAAACCGGCTGGGTTTAGCCCGTCGCCTCGGCCAGCCGGCCAAACAGCAGGTGGTCCTGCCATTGTCCGGCTATGCGCAAATAGCTTTTTGCCAGTCCCTCGCGCTCGAACCCGGTGGCTTCCAGAAGGTGGATGGACGCGGCATTATGTGGCAAACACGCGGCCTCGACCCGGTGCAGCTTCAATTGGCCAAAGGCAAAATGCAGCGCGCAGCGCACGGCCCGCGACATGCAGCGCTGCCCGGCATAGGGCGCGCCCATCCAGTAGCCCAGCGTCGCCGATTGCGCGACACCGCGCCGCACATGCCCGAGGGTCAGCCCGCCCAGCAGCTTCTGGTCACTCTGGCGGAAAATCAGGAAGGCGAAAGCCTCCTCGTTCTCCATGTCGAGCAGGGTGCGCCGCACCCGGCGCCGGAAAGCGGCGCTGGTCAGGTCATCCTCCGGCCAGACGGGTTCCCAGGCGGTGAGAAACGCCCGGCTGCGCGCCCGCAAATCGGCCCATTGCTGGAAATCCTGCATCTGCGCGGCGCGCAGAAAAATCCCGTCCCCCTGCAGATACGGGGGTTGTATCGCGGGCGATCCCAGGCCAAAAAACGCCAATCCGCCCTCCCTAAACCCCTGCCAGCCGGGCTGAAATCTGGTCCGGCTTCATCAACTTGCTGACCGGCCCAATGGCCGCAAGGGTGGGGGCCGATTGCAGCACTTTCTGGCCCGCCAGGCGCACATCAGCCAGGCTCAGCCTGTCAATCTTGCCAATGACTTCCGTCCGGGTCAGTTCGCGGCCAAAGGCCAGCACCTGCCGGGCAATCTGCTCGGCCCGGGCGCTGGAGGATTCCAGCGCCGCCAGCAGCCCCACCTTCATCTGCGCTTTGGCGCGCAGCAGCTCCGCCTCGCTCAAATCCTGCACCGCCTGGCCGATGCAATCCAGCGCCAGCGGCATCAGTTCGGCAATGTCGCTCGCACCGCAGGCGGCGTAAAAGCCAAACAGCCCGGTATCGGCATAGCCCCAGTTGAACGTGTAGATGGAATAGGCCAGCCCGCGCTTTTCCCGCACCTCCTGAAACAGCCGGGACGACATGCCGCCGCCCACGGCACTGGCAAACAAATGCGCGGCGAAATTGGCTTCGTCATAAAACGAGACGCTCTCGAACCCCACCACAATATGCGCCTGCTCCAGCTTGCGCCTGATAATACGGGCACCGCCCTGGTAACGCGCCCGCAGCATGGGTTGGGCCTCGTGGGCGGGCAGGCTGGCAAAACGGGCGGCCGCTGCCTCGACAATCTCGTCCGGGTTCACAGCGCCGGCGGCGGCCACCACGATGGCTCCGGCACGATAATGGTTGTTGAGATAGCCTTCGATCCCTGCGCGATCAAACCCCGACACCCCCTCCGGCGTGCCGAGTATCGCCCGGCCAATCGGCTGGTCCGGGAAGGCGGCGGCGTTGAACAGGTCAAACACCAGATCATCCGGTGTATCTTCCACTGAGCCAATCTCTTGCAGTATCACGCTTTTTTCGCGCTCTACTTCTTCAGGATCAAACACGGAACTGGTGAGAATGTCGGACAGGAGGTCCAGCGCCAGCGGCGCATCCTCCGCCAGCACGCGGGCGTAATAGGCGGTTTGCTCCACCGAGGTGGCGGCGTTGAGATCCCCGCCCGCCGTCTCGATTTCCTCGGCAATGTCGCGCGCGCTGCGCCGCCTTGTGCCCTTGAACGCCATATGTTCGAGAAAATGCGACAGGCCATGCTCCGGCAAGGTCTCGTGCCGCGACCCCGCCGCCACAAACACCCCGAGTGAGGCGGTTTCCACATGCGGCATGGTGTCGGTCACGATGCGCAGGCCCGAGGGCAGCGTGGTGATGGCAATGCTCATCGGCCAGCACCCGCCCGGCGATGGCGCTGGACAAAGCGCTCGATCTCGCCCTGATCATTGGCCAGCACGGTGAAGCGCTCCCGGCGTCCATAAAGATCGGCCAAATGCGCCGGGAGCGCCGGGCGCAGGCCAATGGCCTTTTCCACCGCATCGGGGAATTTGGCAGGATGGGCGGTGCCAAGCACCACCATCGGCGTTTCCGGATTTTTCGGCCATTCCCGCCGTGCCGTGACCATGCCAACGGCGGTATGCGGGTCCAGGATATAACCGGTCTGGCTGTAGGTGCGGGCGATTTCAGCTCTGGTTTCCGCCTCGCTGGCGCTGCCTGCATCAAATTCAGTGCGCAGGGCCGCCAGTGCCGGGGCCGGGATCTCAAAGCTGCGCGATTGCTTCAACCCGTCCATCAGCCCGCGCACACTGGCCCCGTCCCGCCCCAGCACCTCGAACAGCAAACGCTCGAAGTTGGAGGAGACCTGAATATCCATCGACGGCGATTGCGTCGCCTGTACCCCGCGCAGGTCATAGGTGCCGGTGTTCAAGGCGCGGGCGAGGATGTTGTTGGCATTGGTGGCAATCACCAGCCGCCCGATGGGCAGGCCCATGCGTTTGGCAATATAGCCCGCCAGGACATCACCAAAATTCCCTGTCGGGACGGTGTAGGAAATGGCCCGGTGCGGCCCGCCGAGCGCCACCGCGCTGGTGAAATAATACGGCACCTGCGCCATCACCCGCGCCCAGTTGATCGAATTGACACCGGAAAGGCCGATCCCGTCCGCAAAGGCATGATGGTTGAACAGGCCCTTCAAAATCGCCTGGCAATCATCAAACGTGCCTTCCAGCGCGATGGCGTGAACATTGTCCGCCGTCACCGTCGTCATCTGGCGGCGCTGCACTTCCGACACCCGGCCATGCGGGTAGAGGATGAATACATCGACATTGTCCAGCCCGGCAAAGGCCTCGACCGCTGCCGCACCCGTATCGCCCGAGGTCGCACCCACAATGGTGGCGCGCTGGCCCCGGCGCTTCAGCTCATGGTCCATCAACCGGCCCAGAACCTGCATCGCCACATCCTTGAAGGCGAGGGTCGAGCCATGGAACAGCTCCAGCACGAACAAATTGTCGCCGACTTGCACCAGCGGCGTCACGGCGGCATGGCGGAAGGTGGCATAGGCTGCGGCCAGCATGGCTGTGAGATCAGATGGCCCGATGTCCGCGCCCGCAAACGGCGTCATCACCGCCTGCGCCACCGCCTGGTAAGGCTGACCGGCAAACGCCGCGATTTCTGGGGCGGAGAGGGTCGGCCAGCTTTGTGGCACATACAGCCCGCCATCGCGGGCCAGCCCCGCCAGCATGGCATCGGCAAAGCCCAAAGCGGGCGCTTGGCCACGGGTTGATAGATAGTGCAAGGGCCGTTTCCTGTCCGGATCAAGAATTGCTTCAAGCCTGCTGGCTAGGGCCTGTTGAGATTCAGGATTCCCTTTCTGAATGATATGTGATTCAAGCTTTGGATGGAACGATTTGTTTTGACGGACGCCCAATGGGCGAAGAT
>JAYVYA010000318.1:0-2360 GCA_043784745.1 Hyphomicrobiales bacterium | reverse complement strand
GCGCAATCGCCTGCATTTACGCAAAAATGACCGGGGCCGGGCCGCACGCCGGGCGCAGGTTGAAGCTGAAAATGACGAATATGCAGCGGCGCATCGCCGCGCGGATGGGGAGTAACTGGCATGGCTATTTTATGGGACGAGGCAACACGCGATGCGTGTGCGGAGATTGCTTTGGCGGAGGCTGGAAATGCAGAAAAATCTGCATACGATTATGATGGCGGATCAGGCGAAAATGGCAATCGCCGTGCCGCTGAAAATATCGAAGCCGCCATCCGCGCGCTTCCCGGTGCCCCCCGCCCGCTCATGCCGACGGTGGAGGATTTGCAGAGGGCACTGTGTTGCTACATTAAATTTCGGAAACGCTGCAAACAAACTAGCTGCGCATGTGCAGATTACAAGAATGAAGCCACTGCCATCCTTGCCCTTTTCCAGCCCGTGCTCTCGGCCAAGGTGAAGCCATGACCGCCAGCCCACTGTCTCACGCTGTCAGCGTGTTCAATGAAATCAAAGCCCGCATTGCGTCTGATTATGGCCTCGCTAATGACGATCAAGCCTTGATCGATACCGTGGCGGGCGAAACCAATATCGACAGCTTGTGCTGCACCATGATCCGCGAAGCATTGGCATCGCAGGCACAGGCTGACGGCATGGCGGATCATATCAAGGCCATGAAGGCCCGCGAATCCCGCCTGCACAACCGGCATGACAGGCTGCGCGGCATCGTTGCCTGGGCCATGCAGGAAACCGGGCAGAGCAAAATCCAAGCCCCCGATTTCACCATATCCATCCGGGCTGGAAAGCCGGGGTTGAGTATTGATGAAATGGACCCAGCCAACCTGCCCGATGAATTTGCCACGGTCACGGTTACGACCACACCCAACCGCGCTGCCATCCGCGCGGCGTTGGAGGAAAACCGGCTGCTTGATTTCGCCCGGCTGGGCAATCCCCAGCCCGTCCTCACCGTCCGCACAAAATAGGAGACACCATGCGCACGCCCGAACCCGCCTATTTTGGCACCCTGCAAGATGATGTTGCAAATGCCCGTGGGGCTGTTGCCCAGCTTGCCTCTCATCTTTCCGGGCTGGTGAGCTACCCCGGCTTTTTCACCCCCGCAGCGGATCAAATCGCATCGATCAAAGGCCAGCTTTTGCAGGCGCTTGGTGCGCTCGACAAGCTGCCCGAAGCCAAAGAGGTGCAGCAATGACATTCAACCAGAGCCAGATTGACAGCCTGGCCGGGCCGCTCTCCAAGGCGCACGTCAAGAAAAACCCGAAGGGCTTCGATTATGTCGAAGCATGGCACGCTATCGACATGGCAAACCAGATTTTTGGCTTTGACGCATGGGACCGCGAAACCATTGACATGGTGCAGCTTGGCGAGCCGGAATTGACCGGGGTCACGTGGCGCGTGGCATACCGGTGCCGGGTGAGGATCACAGTTCGCGCTGATGGGGTCACAGTTCGCCGGGAAGGCACGGGCTACGGCTCAGGCATCGTCAAGGACATTCGGGACGCACATGAAAGCGCCGTCAAGGAAGCTGAAAGCGACGCGATGAAGCGCGCATTGATGACGTTCGGAAACCCGTTCGGGCTGGCCTTGTATGACAAGACCAAGGCGAATGTGGAAGCCGCACCCCCGCCTGCCAAGGCCAGCAATGTGACGCCGTTGCGCGCCGCAGAAATGGAACTGGATGTGCTTCCCAATAATGAAAGCTTTGCGCTTTTGCAGGAAATGTCCGCCGCCCTCGCCAAATGCGAAAGCAAGGACGGTCTAGTGGCATGGGCTGGCATTTTTGGCCCGCAAAAGCCCCTGCTTATCCAGGAAGACAGGGATGAAATCGCCCGCCTTTTTGCCGGTCGGCAACTGGCAATCAAACTCAACCGCAACGTGATGGCAGGATAAAATGACCAATCGCTACGACATTGTCACGTCCAAAAAGGACCGTGAAGGTAAAATGCGATACACCCGCATTGGTGCAATGTTCCCGTCCAAAAATGGCGAGGGATGGGCAATCAAACTGGACGCGCTCCCCCTGCCAAATGAGCAAGGGGAATGCTGGATGGGTGCGTTTGTGCCGCGCGAGCGCGATGACGCCCCGCCCGCCCGCCAGCCTGCCCGCACGTTCCCGCCGCGCGTTGGCAATATCCCGGACCCGGATGATTCCGACATTCCATTTTAGGAGCCACGAACATGGCACAGGCAACCCTTGTCCTTTGGACGCCAGACATTCGCCGGAAAGCCGCGCGCTGGTGCATGGCGGTGCCGCAAGGCTCCCGCCTGACACTGAAAGCCCCCAAGCGCAGCCCACACGATCCGCGCCCGGCGGCGGTCGCGGCACCGATCGCGAGCATCCATCGCAT
>JAYVYA010000317.1:0-5464 GCA_043784745.1 Hyphomicrobiales bacterium | reverse complement strand
GGCCGGCCGTGTCATAAGCATATCGGTATACGATGTTTCCGGTCGCGTCAGTCACGCTGCCGAGCAGCCCGCTCGACAACGCCCCGCGAGCCACCATTAGCGCCGTCTCTGACTGGCGCCCGTCCACAGGGGCTTGTGGATTGATGATGCGCATCGCCTAATCCGTCACCGCCCAGCACGCGACCATCTGCTCGCCCCGCGCTTCCAGCCTGGGCGCTTCAAACCGGCAGCGGTCAAACGCCAGCGGGCAGCGCGGATGGAAGGCGCAGCCTTTGGGCGGATCAAACGGTGAGGGCAGTTCGCCCTTGAGGATGATCCGCTCCTTCTGCGCCAGCGGGTCTGCCACCGGCGTGGCGGAAAGCAATGCGCGGGTGTAGGGATGCTTTGGCGTGGCGAAAATCGCCGCGCGCGAGCCAATCTCGACGGCATGACCGAGGTAAATCACCAGCACATCATCGGCAATATGGCGCACCACCGACAGGTCATGCGAGATGAAGAGATAGGCAAGCCTGAACTCCTCCTGCAATTCGGCCAGCAGGTTCAAAACCTGCGCGCGGATCGACACGTCCAGCGCCGACACCGGCTCGTCCAGCACCAGAATTTTCGGCCGCAGCATCAGCGCGCGGGCAATGGCGATGCGCTGGCGCTGGCCGCCGGAGAACATGTGCGGATAGCGCTCGTAATATTCCGGCCGCAGGCCGACGCGGGTCATCATCGCGCGCGCCGCTGCCTCGCGCTCAGCGGCGCTCAGACTGGTATTGACCAGCAGCGGCTCCTCCAGCGCCTTGCCGATTTTTTGGCGCGGGTTGAGCGAGCCATAGGGGTTCTGGAAGACAATCTGAATATCGCGCCGCAACTTTTTCCGCAGCGGCGCATCGGCCATTGCGGCATCTGCGCCGTCAATCATCAGCGCGCCGGAGGTCGGTGCCTCAATCATCGTCAGCAGCCGCGCCAGCGTTGACTTGCCCGAGCCGGATTCACCGACCACCGCCAGTGTCTGGCCCGCTTCGAGCGTGAAGGAAATGCCGTTCAGGGCCTTGACGCTGGCCGGTGGCGAAAATACGCCGCGCTTCACCACATATTCGCGGGACAAGTCGCGGGCTTCGAGCAGCGGGCGGGACAATGTGCTCATGCCATCACCTTTTCTGCCCCCAACGGCGCATGACAGAGCGCGTATCCCAGCGCCGGGCTGGCGCGCGCCGGCGCTGTCGTGCGGCAGAGGTCAAACACATGGGCGCAGCGCGGCGCGAACAGGCAACCTTTGGGCCGGTCAAACTGGCCGGGCACCACACCGGCAATCGCGGGCAACCGCCGCGCCGTCGCCCGCTCGGGCAAAGCGGCGAGCATGGCGGAAGTGTAGGGGTGGTGCGGGTTGCCAAACAATTGCCGGGTTGAATTGGTCTCCACCTGCTGCCCGGCATATTGCACGGTGACGCGGTCCGCCGTTTCGGCCACCACGCCCATGTCATGGGTAATCAGCACCAGCGCCATGCCGGTTTTGGCGCGCAGGTTAATCAAGAGGTCGAGGATTTGCGCCTGGATGGTTACGTCCAGCGCCGTCGTCGGCTCGTCGGCAATCAGCAGTTTGGGGTTGCAGGCCAGCGCCATGGCGATCATCACCCGCTGGCTCATCCCTCCGGACAGCTGGTGCGGCCACGCCTTGAGGCGCCGCTCGGGGTCGGCAATGCCGACCTGGTCGAGCAGTTCCAGCGAGCGGACACGCCGCGCTGCCTTGTCCATCCCCATATGGGTTTGCAGGGTCTCGCCGATCTGGAAACCGACATTGAAGCAGGGGTTGAGCGAGGACATCGGCTCCTGAAAAATCATCGCCATGTCGCGCCCGGCAATTTTTCGGCGCTGCTGCGGCGTCAGGCTGCGCAAATCCAGCCCGTCAAACTGCATCCTGTCGGCCTGAATGGTGGCGGTCCAGGGCAGCAGGCCCATGACGGCGAGCATGGCGACCGATTTGCCGGAGCCCGATTCCCCGACAATCGCCAGCACTTCATTGGGGTCCACGCTAAGGTCAATGCCGTCCACAGCCTTGAATGCGCCATTGCGGGTGGCGAAGGAGACGGAAAGGTTGGCGATGTCGAGAAGGGGCATGGTCGTTTCTGGTTGAAAAATCTCGTTGATGTGCCAGTTGCTTGCCGGTGGTTCAAAAGGATTAAAAGCACCGAATCATCGGTGCAGGAGGTGCGGTCATGGTCGGACCAAAGCCGGGTTACCGAATTATTTCGAGGTGCAAGCTTTTCACCCCCTCCGCATCTTTGGGTCCAGCGCATCGCGCAGGCCGTCGCCGGTGAGGTTGATGGAAACGACCGTGAGCAAAATCGCCACGCCGGGCAATGTCACAATCCACGGGTTGGAGCGGATGAACTCGCGGGAATCGGCCAGCATCGAACCCCATTCCGGCGTTGGCGGCTGGGCACCGAGGCCTAAAAACCCGAGTGCCGCTGCTTCCAGTATGGCATCGGAAGCCCCCAGGGCCGCCTGCACGATCAAAGGGGCGAGGCAATTGGGCAGCACCGTGGAAAACATCAGCCTTGCGCCGGAAACGCCGGAAACGCGCGCGGCAATCACATAATCCTTGCCCATTTCGGCCATGGCAGAGGCGCGCACCAGCCGCACATAGCGCGGCAGATAGACAATCGTCACCGCCACAATCGTGTTGGCCAAGCTTGGCCCGAGCACGGCCACCACCAGAATGGCCAGCACGAGGCCGGGCACAGCCATGATTAAATCCATCAGCCGGGTGATGATGACATCGGCTGCCGAACCCCAGAAAGCCGCGCCCAGCCCGAGAAACACGCCAATGACAAACGAGACGCTCATCACTGAAAAGCCGATGAACAGCGAGACGCGAGCGCCATAAATCAAGCGCGAGAGCATGTCGCGCCCCAGCCCGTCCGTGCCCAGAATGAAGCGCCAGCTACCGCCTTCCGCCCAGACCGGGGGGGCGCGCACGGCGTCGCGATATTGCTCCAGCGGCGAATAGGGCGCAATGAAGCTGGCGAACAGGCCAATCAAAAAAATGCTGGCCAGCAGCGCCAGCCCCATCACCGCTCCGCGATTTTCGGCAAAAGACTGCCAGAAGGCGCGCAACGGTGCGGCGGGAGCCGGGGATAATGGTTCGGCAGCGAGGGCGATATCAGCGGCCATGACGAATTCTCGGGTTAATCAGGCCATAGAGCATGTCCACGCCAAGGTTGACGACAATCAGCACCGCCGACACCAGCATGACCCCGCCCTGAAGTTCGGGATAGTCGCGCCGCCCGATCGCCTCAATCAGCCATTTGCCAATGCCGGGCCATGAGAAAATTGTCTCGGTCAGCACCGCACCGGCCAGCAGCGCGCCCGTTGACAACCCTATGACCGTCACCACCGGTATCAGCGCATTTCTGAGCGCGTGCAACCCGATGACGCGGAACGGCGACAGGCCCTTGGCGCGGGCCGTGCGCACGTAATCCTCGCTCAAAACTTCCAGCATGGAGGAGCGGGTCATGCGGGCAATCACCGCGAGAGGTATCGTGCCCAGCACGATAGAGGGCAGCACCAGATGGTGCAGCGCATCCAGGAATGCGCCTTTCTGGTCGGTCAGCAGCGAGTCGACCAGCATGAAGCCGGTGACCGGTTCAAAGTAATATTTGATCACGTCAATCCGCCCCGAAACCGGCGTCCAGTGCAATTGTTCGGCAAAGAACATGATCAGCAACAGGCCCCACCAGAAAATCGGCATGGAATAGCCGGTGACGGACAGGCTCATCACCACCTGGTCAAACAGCCCGCCGCGCTTGACCGCCGCCGTTGCCCCGGCGGGCACGCCGATGACAATCGCCAGCAGCATGGCACACAGCGCCAATTCGATGGTGGCCGGAAACAGCGTGAAAAATTCGCGCAGCACGCTGGTATCGGTCACCACCGACTTGCCAAAATCGCCATGCAGGAGCGCCCAGACATAATCGGCAAACTGCTTCCACACCGGCTGGTCAAGGCCCAGTTCATGCCGGAAATAGGCCAGCCGCTCGGCTGACATGCCATGCTCCCCCACCCGGACCTCCACCGGATCCCCCGGTACCAGCCGGATGGCGAAAAAGGTAAGGAACATCAGCGCGAAGAACGTCGGGATGGTGAGGGCGATGCGGGTGGCGAGGAATTTCAGCATAGTGCCCGATCCGTGCTAACAATGCCCGCCAAGTTTGATCCGCTATTCCTAAGTTGTATCATTCAATTTCCTGGCCAGAAAGCATCATCCATAGCCTTGGCGTAGCTATACGGGCTTGCAGCTGGGAAGTCTGATTCCGGCAAGGTCGTTTCAGCCGCAGCCTGGATACGTGCCACCCTGTACGCCTGCCGCATGACATCGGGCAGTTTGGGTTTCAGGCTGGGATTGTCCAGCAGGTGACTGCCAATTTGATCCCGCTGAACCCGAATCGTCGCCCGCCAACTATTGCTCCGCAGTTCCGGTTGAAACTGCCATTTCAGCAGATGTTGCAAAAGCACGATCAGCCGGTTGACCAGCTCGCGCTTTTCGCCCTTGCCCATGCTTTCAATCTCTTCGGCGATGTTTTCAATGTCGGCGGCGCTCAGGTTGCCGGCGCGCAGCAGGGCAGCCTGTTCATTGGCCCAGCCGTAATAATCCTGCTCGTAAGACTTGTTCATCGTCCAGCCCTGACAGCGCCGCCCCGGCGCACAAGTCCGCCGGGGCGATCACACTCAACCTTACTTCACATCCACGCCTTCAAACGCATGGGTGCCGAGCGGGCTTTGCTTGTAGCCTTCCACATTGGCGCGCATGGCTTCGGACACGATGGAATGGGCCACCAGCAATTCGGGGGCTTCATCATGCTCGATTTCCTGCATCCGCGAGTACATTTTGGCCCGGGCAGCCTGGTCGGGAACGAGGCGGGCCTTGGCCAGGAGGTCGTTGAACTCGGCATTGCACCATTTTGGGATGTTGTTGGAAATCGGCTTGCCATCAACGCAGCTGTCGAGGAAGAAGAAATTGTCCGGATCGCCATTGTCGCCCGTCCAGCCCAATTGCGCTGTCATATGCTCGCCGCCCTGCGCCCGCTTGCGGTATTCGCCCCACTCATAGGTCACCAGCTTGGCATTGACGCCGACTTTGGCCAGATCCGCCTGCATCATTTCGCCAATGCGCTTGCCATTGGGATTGTAGGGGCGCTGCACTGGCTGATACCACAGGTCCATATCCAGCGAGGTCACGCCAGCCGCCGTCAGCATCGCCTTGGCCTTGGCCGGATCATAGGGATAATCGACGATGGCGTCATTGTAGGACCACATCGTGCGCGGGATCAGCGTCTTGGCTTTTTCACCATTGCCGAGGAACACGTCGCGGATGATGGCATCGCGGTCCACGGCCATCGACAGGGCCTGGCGCACTTCCTTCCTGTCCAGCGGCGGCTTGGTTACGTTGAACGCCCAGAAGGCGATATTGAGGCCGGAT